>JAUILM010000058.1 GCA_030432855.1 Bacteroidia bacterium | reverse complement strand
TCCGCAACCCATCCATTGCCGAACGATTTATCAAGTTTGAGCAGGGTGGAGGATTACGCTTTAGACCCAATCCCACACTCCGTGCTGAGAAATTAAATTTTTCCTATGAGGCAGGTTTTAAGAAAATCTGGAGTCGTTATCTGACAACGGACCTGACATTGTACTACAATAAATACAGGGATCTGATATCGTTTCGACAAGTGGCTACGCCTGATGGGGGACTGGTGTTCGAAGTGATAAATCTAAACGATGCGGTCATGCAGGGAGTTGAGTTTACTTCCTTCATCAATCTGCCGCAAATCGCAAAACTACGGTTGACCTACACCTATCTGGATGCCAGGGATGTTTCTGAAGGTAGACAGAATGACCACCTGGCCTACAAGTATAAGCATGCGCTGAATGGACTACTTACCAGCGAATGGGGACCTCTGGCCTTGCAGGTCAACGGTCGCTATCGCAGTGCCATTAAGGAGGTATTTATATATCCTGGAAACGAACCGGCCGCATACGCACTCTTCGGTGGCAAAATTACCTACGCTTTTAGTGAACAGTTATCAACCTACTTTTCGATAGACAATATCAACAATACTCAATACGAGGAGCTGGAGCGCTATCGAATGCCAGGCCGAAGTTTTACTTTGGGACTAAGATTGAACCTCTGATTCCACTTTTTCCCTTCTGTTCAACTGATTAAACATACCTATACCCAGGAGGGCGATGGCAGGTGCTACCAGTAGATTGACAAGGGACAGGAGCTGCCAATGCCAGTAATCAGCAAAGGCGACACCCAAAGTACTGACCATAAATATAGTGGTGGGTGACCATGGAACCAGACTTTCAAACATGGTGCCGTAGTCTTCCAGTGATCGGGACAGTACACGGCGAGAAATTCCTAATTGGTCATACTTGCTCTTGAACGCATCGCCCACTATGAAGCTGGTAGCGTATTGATTGGATGTGAGAGCACTGGTGATGGCCGAGGAAAACAGAGATGCAAGAACAACACCACTACTCTTTTTCACAAACCCTAGAAATCGGTTTACGATCTGCTCCATAGCCCCAATTACGTCAATGATGCCTACATATATAAACACCATAATCGCTATGATGATCGCGTCATTTAAAGCGTAAAGGCCGCCACGGTCCAACAGTGTGACGACATGTGGTGGCAGTGTTTCATCAGTGGCCATTTCTGTCTGAAATCCTTTATATAAACTTTGTGACACATCTTCTATCGTAAAGTGCTGTACCCAAAGCGCAAGTAAAGCAGCAACCAGGGAGGAAGTGACCAGTGTGGGAAGTGTGGCTTTTTTCTTGAGCGATCCATAAAGTACGATCAGAGGAGGCAAGAGTAGTAGGGGATTAAATACAAAGAGCGCATCCAGGGCCTCTAATGTTTGAGATACCAGAGTAAAGTCAGTCCCGGAATTTACTACCGGACTCGTAAACCCCAATATTGTGTAGATGCAAGCGGCAATAATAGCTGAGGGAATAGTGGTGTAAAACATGCTGCGTATGTGATCATAGAGATCTACTTCAGTAGCCAGCGCTGCAATGTTCGTTGTATCTGAAAGGGGAGACATCTTGTCTCCGAAATAGGAGCCACCTATAATGGCCCCTGCCGCGATCCCGGGATTTGCCTGAACACTTATGCATACACCCATGACTACTACTCCAATCGTACCGGCACTACCAAAAGACGTACCTGTAAAAGATGAAAACAGGGCCGGCACGAGAAAGGCCAGCACATAAATAAAATCCGTGTTTATGCTTTTGATACCGTAGTAGACAAGCATGGGTATGGTACCGCTAACCATCCAGGAGCCAATGATCAGTCCGATCGCAAAGAGAATCATTAGCGTAGGAAATGCACGTAAGATTTTCCCCATGATGGCTTTTTGGATATGATCCCAGGTATACCCCAGATAGAATAATTGAGATACAGCCAACGTGCTGGCAACAATAAATATGATCTCCAGTGGCAATGGATGATGAGACCAGACCAGAGGTCGAAGTATTAAGCCGTAGGTGATGAGCGCCAGAAGACAACCAACCGGAAATAGAGCCTGTAAGAGATTATCCCTGGGTCTTTCCATTTCTTTTTCAATGTCCTCGTTCATACCAGTGTCGTACCAGGGTTATTCCCAGCTTAGGAAATTAAGTGGCTCCTGCAACCTATACTCTTTTTACTTCGTCTCTTAAAAAGACCACCAAAGTTCACGTGATGATTTTTAACTACCTGAAGATAGCATTCCGCACCATTCGTCGAGATAAGTTTTACGCAATAATCAATATCAGTGGACTCGCTCTGGGATTGGCTATTTCGATTATTATCATGCTGTTTGTAAAGGACGAGTTGAGTTTTGACAAGCATCACTCCAAAGCAGATCAAATCTATCGGGCCATCATGGTATGGGGAAAACAGAATGGTCAGGGACAGCAAATGCCCATCGGTCCCTATCGTCTTAAGCCCGCTTTGGACACAGATTTCCCTCAGATTGCTAAATCCGCACGCCTGGTCGATTACTCAGGCTCACTCATCACGTACGGAGATAAAAACTATGTCCAGGACCATGCCTTCTTTGCTGACCCCGAATTGTTCGAAATGTTTGATTTCGAATTTGTACAAGGGGATCCCGCTACTGCCCTTTCAGAGCCATTTTCAGTGGTGATAGCAGAATCCACTGCCCGGAAGATTTTCGGAGAAAAGAATCCCGTGGGTGAGTCGCTGGAGTTTAGATCTGAAGGGTTTTTAAAAGTAACCGGAGTATACAAAGATCTACCCAACAATACCCATTTAAATATGGAAGCATTAGTTTCCATGGCCTCAGCTCCAAGAGTTTTTAATCAGCTGGTGTTGAATAATTGGGGAGAAGGGAGCTCTTACACATATATGCTCCTGGAGGATGCTGAGACAGTATCCAGCATCGAAAGTCAGATACCTGATTTTATCGAGAAAAATCTGGGAGAGGGGGCGTCGGAAGGTGTCGGCATTGAGCTTCAGAAGATGACAGATATTCATCTCCATTCTAATCTGCCTGGAGAAATTCAGGCTAACAGCGACATCAAGTATATCTACATTTCAGTCTCAATAGCACTATTTATCATCCTTCTGGCTTGCATCAATTATATGAATCTCGCCACTGCACGGTCCATCAAGCGATCACTGGAAATCGGAGTGCGAAAAACCATGGGAGCTCCCCGCACTGCATTGATTAAGCAATTCCTTAGTGAATCAACAGTCATTTCTTTCCTGGGATTG
Source organism: Bacteroidia bacterium (assembly GCA_030432855.1). GTDB lineage: Bacteria > Bacteroidota > Bacteroidia > Chitinophagales > Saprospiraceae > JABDMH01. The sequence goes on along the minus strand of JAUILM010000058.1, from coordinate 10,674 downwards.
CTATTTGCCTTAGTGCTGGTATTACTTACTTTGCCAGCCTTCAACAATTTTGTCGAAAAAAGTCTCAGCCTTGATGTGCGTCAAAATTATGATATCCTTTTAGGTGGACTCATACTGACACTTGCTGTCGGATTGTTATCTGGGAGTTATCCCGCTTTATATTTATCGAAATTTGGTGTGACGCGTGTTTTTAGAGAGAGTAAAAACACAAGTCAAAGCAGTACACTGAGAAAGGTATTGGTGAGCTTTCAGTTCTTTATTTCCGTTACTCTGATTTTTGCAACAGTGGTTGTTTTTCAGCAGTGGAATTTTCTCAAAAATAAAGACCTGGGAATAAATCGGGAAAATCTTATCATGGTACCTATACCTGATCTCGATCAATATCAGGCGCTAAAATCGCAATTATTACAAGACCCGTCAGTATTAAGTGTTGGAGGATCTAATAAACAATTGACCGGAAGACTGGGAAGTAATTTAGGCTTCAAGGCCGAGCAATTCGAACCCGATCCCAATGGAAGAACCAGCATTAAAATCGTGACCACCGATCACGACTTTTTTAAAACACTGGAGGTAGATTTTGTAGCGGGTCGTGACTTTTCCCGTGAATTTGGTAGTGACGATACATCAGCTTTCATCTTGAATCAGGCCGCTGTCGATTTTTTTAGTTGGGATGATCCCGTGGGTAAGCGATTTGAAACCAGCGAATTTAATGATGGTAGTTGGGTTCCTCGTCGGGGTGCCGTCATTGGTGTAGTCGACAACTATAATCATGAATCTCTCTACAATACGGTGGAACCTGTCGCATATTATATAAGCAAGACCTGGCTCAATTGGATGACTATCCGCATCGGGGGAGACAATGTCCGGGAAACACTGGCGGGCATCCAGGAGAAGTGGACTCAGTTTGCCTCGGAAGAATTGTATGAGTTTAATTTTCTGGATGACAGGATAGATGAGATGTATCGTGCTGAAGAACGATTCTTCCGAATATTCACCTTCTTTGCGATGATGGCGATTTTTATTGCGGGTATAGGTATTTTAGGGTTATCTGCTTTTATGGCAACGCAGCGAAAGAAGGAGATCGGTGTACGCAAAGTACTAGGTGCCTCCGTATTGGATCTCAGTTTCCTTTTGATTAAGGAATTTGCTGTCCTGCTCCTTGTGGGATATTTGATTGCCGTACCGGTCACGTATTACTTTTTACAGGAGTGGTTGGCTCAATTCACCTATCAGATTCATATTGGTTGGGTGCCATTTATTTTGGCAGCATCTGTGGCATTGGTCATGACATTGATCTCCTCCGGGGGCCAGTTGGTAAAAGCCGCTCTCGCAAATCCAGTAAATGCTTTGAGATCGGACTAAACCTATTCTACCAGCATTATCTGACCAAAGGCGGACGGGACATGGAAATCAGGTGATTTAGTCTGAGGATCTACCCAACTGATCCAGTTTACACTCGAGCGTTTACCAGGGGAGCGACTATAATCTCCTCTGAACAGACCGACCTTGATCATATTCTCATTTTGAAGGACTCCGAGATTTCTCAAAGATTCCATGCTTATTCGACCTTCGACGATGTAACCGTCATCCGTTTTCGAGGCTTCCACTTCGAAGGAGTTTTCTGGCCAGATCCAGGTAAAATCAAAATCCCGGTAGTGTCGTGCCACGTAGGCCAGTGTATTCCCTTCGGCTCCCATCTCCAGACAGTAATAGGGATTCATAGTTCCGTTGGATTGCAGAAATATTTCAATACGATCAGTAGGAATAATGCCTCGATCCTTAGTGACTGTAGGTGGGACTATATTATCATCAATCACGTTGTACAGAAAGTAGAATTGATCATTGGTCCAGAATGCGCGAAAGGAGGTAGGTTGTGCAATCGCATCACTCCAGTACAACTTAAAATCTGTCAGAACTACGGCCTCACTCCATACCACGTCATCATCTAAACCATCAATCACAATACTATCGGTGAGCTTGCGCGCTTCATAGATCTTTAGCGGTTCATTCTGCTTAATACCAAATAGTAGGAGTATGAGTAACGGGAGTGTGAGTATTTTCATGTCTTTCCGACCATGTATTTTTGAGCCGTCATTACTAAAATGACGAAGTTATCTTAAATATAAGGTGTTTGAGTGTTGTCCGGGTTCCTGAAGAGGATGAATAAAGCGTTTTATTTCCTAGCTTTAAGAAAGATGGTCCGAGTGACTTTTTTTAACTGATTAACAAACGAATATATTGTCTCCTCGGAATTAGATCAACAACTGCCATGAAAAAAAGATTACGTTCTCTTGACCTGTTTCGCGGTCTTACCATGTTCCTTCTGATGGGTGAGGCTGCTGGAGTATATAGTGCCTGGTCTGCTAATACCGGTACTTCAGGTCTTGCTTTTGAACTCGCCAATCAATTTCACCATCATCCCTGGAATGGATTGCGATTTTGGGATCTTATCCAGCCGTTCTTCATGTTTATCGTCGGAGTGGCGATGCCATTTTCCTTGAAAAGTCGCTTGGCCAAAGGCGATACTTACCGGGACGCATTTCTACACATTCTAAGGAGATGCGCCTTGTTGCTTGCATTTGGAGTGGGACTGCATTGTGTATACAGTCATCGCATCGTTTGGGAGCTCTGGAACGTGCTCTCTCAATTATCTTTTACGATCCTTGTGACCTTTCTTCTACTAAGGAAGGGTTGGAAGATGCAGTTTGGTATTGCTTTTCTGATGCTATTAATTGCAGAGATTTCATACCGTCTCTATCAGCCCGCTGATCCATTTTCGCAGGAATTTAATTTTGGAAGCTACACGGATATGCTGTTGATGAATAAGACCAATGGTGGGGGATGGGTGGCGATCAATTGTATATCTACGGCTGCACATACCATTTGGGGTGCCATGTGTGGTGAGCTGTTTCTCTCTAATCGAGAAGCAAGAGATCGAATTCGTACCTTGATCGTGGCTGGTTGTTCTTGCTTGCTGATCGGTTATTCGCTGGACTGGCTGCATATCACACCGATCATCAAGCGCATTGCTACTACGAGTTTTGTGATTGTTTCGGCTGGTTATTGTTTGCTGGCGTTGGCGCTGGCCTATTGGCTGGTAGATGTGAAGGGTAGAGATGGCAAGTGGGTCACCTTCTTTGTGATTGTGGGGATGAATCCCATATTCATTTACCTCTTTGCTGAAACGGTTGGACACCAGTGGTTCAACGATTTCGTCCGGATTTTCAATGATGGTGTCTTCGGATGGCTGGGTTTTTCCGAAGGTTTTCTTCTGATTAGTAATGCCCTAATCGTTTGGTTCTGTCTATGGTATCTATGTTATTGGCTGTATCGAAAGGGTATTTTCTTTAAGATCTGATCATTTAGATACCTTACTTATTCTTCTGCCGGAGTAAGCCTTCCTGTACTACAGAAGCTACTAGTGTGCCATCCTCACGGAATATACTCCCTCGGTTAAAGCCACGTGCACCACTGGCACTGGGACTATCGATCGCATATAGCAGCCACTCATCAGCCCGGAAGGGTCTGTGAAACCACATGGCATGATCAATAGAGGCCATCTGCAGTTTTTTGAAATTTACCTCATGCTGATGTGGCAGTAAGGAAGTCGTCAGTAGATTGTAATCTGAGGCATAAGCAAGAATACGCTGATGAACTTTTGGATCATCGGGAAGAGAGCCTCGAGTACGAAACCACACGTGTCGTAAAGGTTCACTCTTTTTACGCGCGATATAATCAATAGGTCTTAACGGTCTGAATTCAATGGGACGTGTTACAAAGAATCTTTCTGCTCCCGGAGGCAACTGATCCTTGAAGTTGGCAATGAGCTCACTGTCTGAAAGCAGTTGGTCAGGCTTATCCACAGCAGGCATTTCAATTTGATGGTCGAAACCCTCCTGCTGAAGTTGAAAGGAAATGGCAGTGATGAATATGTCTTTGCCGTATTGGACTCCTTTTACTCGTCGCGTGGAGAAGCTGCCTCCATCACGGACTTCATCGATCATATAGATTATCGGTGCGTTGAGGTCTCCGGGCAGGATAAAATAGCCATGCATAGAATGCACAAAGCGATCTTGCGGTACCGTCAATTGCGCGGCGTGTAATGACTGGGTAAGTACCTGACCACCAAATACATGGTGAGCTCCGATGTCATGATTCTGGCCTCGATATATGTTTTTCTCTATCTGCTCAAGCTCCAATGCAGCTAAGAGTTGATTGCTGTCTTTAATGTCCATATTCAGTGTATTGACTCCGTAAACCTACATTTTTTGAGTTGATTGGTCCGTCAAAACACTATTTTCGAGCCACAGTAAACTGAGTATGGAAAAGTTAAGTAATAGGGCATTAGGTAATCGAGCGATGAACCCTCCCCGCATTCTGCAATTTGGTGGAGGCAACTTTCTCAGAGCTTTTACCGATTGGATGGTTGAATTGATGAATCAGCAAGGTCTCTTTGATGGAAGTATCATTGTGGTCAAGCCTACTGCTGGTGGAGACTACCAGGCATTGCGAGATCAGGATGGACTATTTCACGTGGCGATTCGTGGCTTTGGTCAGGGTGAGGAGATTCAGCAGAATGTACTCGTACAATCGATAGGGAGGATAGTGCATCCGTACAATGAGTATGAATCCTATCTCGAACTTGCCGGGCTAAAGACTTTACGATTTATAGTTTCCAATACTACCGAGTCAGGCATTACACTGGATGAAGCAGATTCGTTTAGTGGTGTATGTCCCCCTTCTTTCCCGGCAAAACTTACTGCATTCTTGTATCGACGATTTATTCACTTTGACGGGGACAAAAGTATGGGTATGGTGGTCTTGCCATGCGAGCTGATTGAATCCAATGGTGATAAGCTAAAAGAATTGATTTTGGAGCTGGCTGCGCAATGGGACCTGGAGGATGCATTTGTCTCCTGGATCCATGAAGCCTGTACATTCTGTAATACGCTCGTAGATAGAATCGTACCGGGATATCCTAATGATCCAGCCACGTACATGGAAGAGATTGGCTACCAGGACGACTTGTTGGTGACAGCGGAACCCTACCATCTGTGGGCTATTGAAGGCCCCGCGTCTCTGGATGACGAACTACCGCTACGACAACTGGGACTCAATGTCCATTTTACAGATGATTTGAGCAGATATCGCACCTTGAAGGTTCGGATTCTTAATGGATCCCATACCAGTATGGTCCCGGTCGGGTTGCTTGCGGGCATTGATACTGTGGGCTCTTTTATGGAAAATGAAGATTATTCAAGGTTTCTTCTCAGTCTTCTATCGGAAGAAATTGGTCAAACGCTTCCTTATGATCAGGATGCCATTACCAATTATACCGGGGAAATACTGGACCGATTCAGAAATCCCTTTGTGCAACATAGACTTTCGAGTATTGCACTGAATTCCATAGACAAATTCAAGACCAGAGTATTGCCCAGCCTGGTAGCCTACTATCAGAAATTCGATGCATTGCCATCCCGTATGGTGCTTGCTTTCGCCGCTCTGATAAGGCTCTACGAAGGTGGTTTTTGGCAGGGTGAACAGATTCCTCTGAAAGATGACGAAATGACCCTTCGATTCTTTCGGGATCTCTGGTCTCAGTATCGGATGGACTTGTTAGGATTGGAAGAAATCATAGAACGGATATTGGCAAAGGTGGATTTTTGGCATCAGGATCTGAATCAGATTGCTGGATTGAAAGTCGAGATAGCAAGCAATATCCGTAGCATTGAGCAGGGACAACTATCGACTCTGGTAAGTAATCTGGGCCAATAAGAAAACCAGCAACTGTGATAGCCGCTGGTTTGCAACTTCAGACCTTCACCGATTATATCTTAAATCCGATCGTCATTAATATCTGACTTCGGTTGATCTTATTGTCCACCACTTGCTGCGGTGCTCCACTCACAGCATAGGGTAAGTATGCTTCCTTTTGATTGTTATAATTAAAGGAAAGGTCCAGAAACGCCTTATTGCCCCGGACACCTGCTCCTAACGTTACGGTCGATTGCATGGTATTGTCACCAACAAAGGGACTGGTAAGCAATTGTACACCTCCTCGCACTCTAAATGCATCCACTGCAAGCTCTCCTCCCAAACGTACATTCACTGCACCACCATAGATATCTTTTATCTCCTGATTGACTTCTTCCTGGTATTCACGATCTTCAAAGCTGTTGCTATTACGTGTAAAATTGAATTTGGCACTACTGTAGTCAACATATTCGACGTCAGCGCTTACAAAACCTGACTTTCCGATAATCATCGCCGCGTTGGCTACGGCTCTCCACGGTGTGGTCAGTCCATATTCAAACTCGCCATCCGGACCGGCAGCACTGAAGGACTCGTTACCCGATCCCTGATCAAAATCATATCGCATATCGGTCGTAAAGCGATCCGTTAATGTCATAAAGGTAGGAGAGTGGAAAGCAGCACCGACACGGAACGATCGGTTTATCTTCGCAATAACCCCAAGCTTAACATTGACTCCGCCACCTTCAGTCGTTAGATATTCACCAAAGGTGAGTTCGTTGAATGCCGGGATCACGTCATTGGGGTCAGACTCCAGATAGCTCTTTTCTGACTCATACATGATAAAGGGTATCCCCACGGATAATCCCAGTAAAAGCTGGTCTTTGAAATTACCTCCAAATGCTATCGACATCTCATTGAAGTATCCGCTGGTGGTGACAAACTGTTCCTTGTTGAACATTTCAGATTCTGATCCAACAAAATCAGTTTCATAGATACCGTCTCCCTGCACATCATAAATTGCTCCGGTTTCGAAAGCCAACCCAGCTTCGTAAGGGTCGAGAAAGTCAGGGTCAACAATGCCGGTTCCCAGTCCGGCAAAACGATCAGTTATACTTCCACTGGTCTCTCCCTGATAGAAGAACTCCTGTTGAAAGCTGGCCATTTTATTGATCCCAAATCCAAGACTCACGCTCTTCCAGGGCCCTCTCTGCGGTGTATTTGCAAATACGAGACCCAGATTACTGATATTAAACTGATTGTCGATTTGCTCTGAAGATGGATTATCGTTCAGGGATGAAATCGTTTTGATGTTGGAATATGCCGGTGTGAACATGAATTCTGACTTCCAGTACCCTGCAATACCTGCCGGGTTAATGGCAACAGACGTAAAGTCACCACCCAGCGCTCCCATGGCACCACCGACTCCCATAGCACGGGCAGTCCCTTGTGGATTTAAATATGAGTAACGTAAGGCATCCGTCGAATTTTGTGCAAATGACACAACGGTCGCAATCAGACTGATACCTAGTATTTTTATAATGCTGTCTATCATGATAAGTCTCCCTTTTTTGTTAAGACGTTCTCATTGTACTTGGTTTAGGGCATAAAAAATGGGTGGAAACTTGTAAGTCCGGCCCCACCCATCATATAATTTTCACCCTGCTTCAGCAGGGATATTTCTATTTCTAGTTTCTTCTTGGTGAAGATCTGGTAGTGGATCCTGAAGATCGTGTGCTACTACCTGTTGATCTTGAAACTCCCGAAGATCTTGAAGTTCCACTCGATCTTGGCGTGTAACTTCTGTTTGGCGAGCTACTTCTGCTCGGCGTGTAGCTTCTGGAAGTTCCACTGGATCTCGGAGAATATGTTCTTGATGAACCTGAACTCCGTGGAGTATAGGTTCTTCTTGTGGTCGAAGTAGATGTTCTTGCAGGAGCGGTTCTTCTCGTAGGTGTCATTGACCTATTTACGGTATTACCACTTCTGGAAGGTGTATATGATCGAGTGGTCCCTGTGGCTGTCCTTGGACTGTACGTTCTGCTGGTAGTCCCGGTTGTAGTGCGGGTTCCTTCATATCGCTTAGTCTGTACTCTTGGACGTCGAATGGCTGTTGCCGTTCTTGTATCCGTGACTGAGGATCTTCCTACACCGGTACGATTCACATCGGCACCTGCACGAGTCACATTGGTACGTGGACTCTGTACACCGTTTCCAGTAGCTACCCTTGGTGAGGTCGTTCTGGGTGAACCACCGATCACTGCGGAGGGTGCTGCTTTTACTGAACCACTTCTTCGAGTGCCATAGTAGTGTCCTCTACTGTTATTAGCATATACCGGCTGATAGATATCATATCCGTTGTTGCGGTAGAAATTATTGGTTGTATAGAAGTTATTTCCAAATCCATAGTATCCACCATATCCATAAGCACGAGCGTAAGGATTTGCATAGCCAAAGTAGCAGGATAAGTAGCTAGACCTTCTCGAACCATAGAAAAATGGGTCATAGTAGAAGGGATCATATAATCCAGCGTATCGGTTCCAACTGTTGAATCGATTCCAACGATTCCAACGATTCCATGGTGAACCGAAATTGAAAGAGATCAAACTTCCTCTGCTAAAAAATGGATCGTAGTAAAACGGATCGAAATAGAAGGGATCGTAAAATCCAAAGGAAGTAACAGGCCGATTAAACCGTCGAATACGTGAAGTATAATAGTAATCATCCTCCTCATAATAGTCGTAGTCATCATCGTCATAGTAGTAATCTTCGGTTACATATGTATCTCCCGACTCCTCATAGACATCTACATATAAATCGTCAGCCTCCGGGTCGAAATAGATATCGTCAAATTGAGCCATTGCCGCCATAGTGGCCAACATGGTCATCAAGAAGACTGAACTGATTTTTAAAATGTAACTTTTCATCTGTAGTTGTTTTAGCATAAAATTACCCTGACGCTCTTTCAAAGTCTAATTTATTACTTTTGCCTCGAATTCCTGTTAATGATCCTTTAAAGTTTGAAAAACAGGCTGTTAAAAGCGAAATCAAGTCAAAGTATTCATTAATAAAGACAGGTTTTGAAAGGGAATAGTTTCGTCTTAACACTTTTTTAATCAAAGAGTTAAGTACTACACAAAAACGGATACAATACACTATGGCCAGGGAAATAACTCCTCGATCGGAGAACTATTCACAGTGGTATAATGACATCGTCAAGAAGGCGGGTTTAGCGGAGCATTCGGCGGTGCGCGGATGCATGGTGATCAAACCCTATGGCTTTGCTATTTGGGAAAAAATGCAGGCTCAACTGGACAAGATGTTTAAGGAATCGGGTCACGTCAACGCGTACTTTCCGCTCTTTATTCCTAAAAGCTTCTTGAGTAAAGAAGCTGACCATGTAGAAGGCTTTGCCAAAGAGTGTGCGGTAGTGACTCACTACCGACTCAAGCAAGACCCTAATGGTCAGGGAGTAGTGGTAGATCCTGAGGCCCGACTCGAAGAGGAACTAATTGTCCGACCGACTTCGGAGACCATCATTTGGAATACCTACCGGGACTGGATCAATTCGTATCGTGATCTGCCGCTCCTCATCAATCAATGGGCAAATGTAGTGCGCTGGGAGATGCGTACACGTTTGTTCCTGCGGACTGCTGAGTTCCTCTGGCAGGAAGGTCATACAGCACACGCCACCGAAGCTGAAGCGGTGGAGGAAACACGCCGTATGCAGGGCATATATGCTTCGTTTGCGGAGGATTTCATGGCAATGCCGGTAATTCAGGGAGTGAAGACCGAAAATGAGCGATTTGCAGGCGCGGTAGATACATACACGATCGAAGCACTTATGCAGGACGGTAGGGCGTTACAGGCCGGTACATCTCATTTTTTGGGTCAAAACTTTGCCAAAGCCTTTGATGTCAAGTATCTGAATCAAAACAATAAAGAAGAGTTTGTATGGGCCACCTCCTGGGGTGTTTCCACCCGATTGATGGGTGGATTGATCATGACACACTCAGATGATGATGGACTCGTACTCCCTCCTAAATTAGCACCTATTCAGGTGGTGATCGTTCCCATTCCAAAACCTGGCCCCGAGATTGCCGAAGTAGCAGACAAGATTGCGGCTGAACTAAGATCTGAGGGGATCACCGTCAAAATCGATGATGATGCAAAGAAGCGTCCCGGATTCAAATTTGCTGAATATGAGATGCAGGGTATACCCGTGAGAATTGGTATTGGAAAGCGAGATCTGGAGAAAAATCAGATCGAGATTGCCCGCCGGGATACGAAAGAAAAATTCCAGGTATCACTGGATCAGGGAGTTGCAACCGTCGTGGAGCTGATGGAGGACATACAGAAGAATCTGTGGAATAAGGCAGTGGATTATCGTGCAACGCACTGGACGGTTGCAGATGACTGGGACGCATTTGTCAGGGCTCTGGACGAAAAGGGCGGATTTGTGAGCGCTCATTGGGATGGGACCAGGGAAACGGAAGTGAAGATTAAAGAGATGACCAAGGCCACTATACGATGTATTCCCAATGGACAACCCAAGGAGGATGGACTATGTATTCTCACCGGGAAGAAGTCTTCGCGAAGGGTCCTGTTTGCCAGAGCATATTAACCTATAGTATTTTGATTACGAGTCACCTCTAGTTGATGGTGTATTCCGGAAAAGTGCAGTTATTTAGAATTTATTTCTGCATTTATCTTGTATTGTAGTATTTTATTTCATAATTTATCTCAATTCAAGATTATTCGTATATGAAGACCCATCAAAGAGAAATTCTAATCTACTATAATCCCGAAAACCGGTCAGATCGGCAGACGGTAGCCATCGCCAAGAGTGTTAGTAGTCATGTCCGGACGTATGCCTATGGACAGACACCTTCCACAGAGACAAGTTGGAAGCGTATCCTCCAG
>JAUILM010000883.1 GCA_030432855.1 Bacteroidia bacterium | reverse complement strand
ATTTGATATTCGTGCACAATTTTTTGAAAGGCATTCAACACGGGATTGAGACTGATCCTCTGATCCAGGGCTGCCTTGTAATCTTCGATAAACTTGTCCAGGAGATGAGCCTGATCATAGTCGTGAAACGTATCTACGATTTCATCTGCCAAACGTACGAATCCATAGATTGAATATATAGCAGGCCTAATAGAAGGTGCGAGGAGCCGAATGCCCAAAGAAAACGAAGTACTGTAGTTCTTCGTAATAAGCTCACTGCACCCGATACTTGATTGGTCAAAAATTGATTTCATGCATGATGTTTTTGAATTAAACTACTGGCAATTTTTCCGGAAATCAAACTGGGAGGCACTCCAGGACCAGGTAATGTCAACTGACCTGTGAAGTACAGATTGTTCACCTTTTTACTTTTGATCCTTGGCCTCAGAAGATGTGTTTGTGTCAGTATATTAGCCAATCCATATGCATTTCCTTTCAGGGAATTGTAGATTGATTTAAAGTCATTTACTGAAAAGGACTCCTTAAACAATATATGGGATTTAAGGGAATTTCCAGTCATCTTTTCCACTCGATCAATGACCAGGTTAAAGTATCGCTCCCGAATGTCCGGAGTATCCTGGATATCCGGTGCAATGGGAATGAGAAATATACCGGATTCATGTCCGGGAGGGGCGGTCTCACGATCTGTTATGCTGGGGAAACTGGCATAGAATAGAGGTTTGGATGGCCATTCCTTCGTATCATAAATCGTCCGGGCATGATCCTCAAAATCAGTGTCGAAGAAGAAAGTATGGTGAGCTACCTTCGAGAGTTTTGTATCAAAACCGACATAGAATAACAGAGCAGAAGGTGCCATGGTGCGATTGTCCCAAAATCGTGGGCTGTACTGCCTATATTCTGTTGGTAGCAAGGATTCTGTGAAGTGATAATCAGCGCCACTTAAGAGTACATCCGATTTAAATATTCCCCGGGAAGTTTCAACTCCTGTGATGGATCTGCCAGCCATCTCAAATCCGAGCACGTCACAGTTATGCTCGATCTTCACACCTAACGAAAGTGCCAGGGATTCCATACCTCTCACTACTTCATACATCCCTCCACGAGGATGCCAGGTACCCAGACCAAAGTCCGCATAGTTCATAAAATTGTAGAAAGCAGGTGTATTGGAGGGTTTAGCTCCCAGAAAAAGTACTGGAAACTGGAGAATCTTGCGGAGATAGGGACTTTTTACACATCGATTGACATCTGATTGAATGCTTTTAAAGAAAGAAGGTAGTCGCGTGATGGTCTCAGGTGTCACAATCTCGAAAAGACTCTCACCCGGTTGATAAACCAGTTCATCCATTGCGATTTCATAGTTGCGCGCTGATTTATCGATGAATCGTTGGAGTGCTTCTCCACTGCCGGCTTCCACAGACTCAAAAGTTTTTTTTATGTCTTTTAGGTTATCGGCTATAGTCAATGACTGCTCAGGAGCGAAATACACCTGATAGGCAGGGTTTAATCTAATGATCTCGTAGTAGTTCTTCACACTCTTCCCGAAGTCATTAAAGAAGCGCTCAAAGATATCAGGCATCCAGTAGAAGGTAGGGCCAATGTCGAACGTAAAGCCGTCCCTTTTCAGTTGCCGGGCACGACCACCACTCACATCTAACTTCTCGACAATCGTGACATCAAAGCCGTCCCTTGCCAGGTAGGAACTGGCTGCCAGTCCGGCAAAACCGGCACCAATGATTACCACCTTATTACTTTTCCTGGAATTCACCTGCATTCTTCTAATTATACTACTGACCAAACATACGGGTCATGTAAGCATCACGGATTAATTCCGTATCACTTTGGTTAAAATGCAAGTATTGAGTTGATAGAAAAACGCCTAATGTTAGGTATTTGTTCGTATGTATCCTAATCTTTCAAAAAGATAATGAGAGGATATGCCAGTTGTCAGACAGCCACCGGGGAATCGGCCTGGGAACGCAGCACCTCATGCCAGGTCCATGGTCTAAAGGCTATTTTTCATGGTAAAGGGTCAGTACAGTACACTTGACAGCTTTTATTATCTTGATGACCTGCTTAACTGGAATTGTGTGATTATCTCTGCTTAATTAATATATGTCATTATTTAAAACAAAGAACTTATGAAAACTCCTTCAGAAAAGTATCTGGAAAGATACGGAATCACCTCAGAACCAGCGGCTACGGAGGAACCCAAACAGGGACCAGATGCGCCCAGAAGATCCTTTCTGAAAAAGATGGGTGCGATGGGTGGTCTGTCGTTGGGTGCATTTATGTTTAGCCCTATGGAAGAGACCCTGGCACACTCTACTTCTAAGGTGAACCGTTTTTCCGCACCCTCTGACCTGAAGATTACGGATATGCGTTTTGCAGTGGTAATGAATGGTCATGCCAGATGCCCGGTCATTCGCATTGATACTAATCAAGGGATATATGGACTGGGTGAAGTAAGGGATCAGGGATCTTACCGATACGCTATGTTTCTCAAAAGTCGAATCCTCGGCATGAATCCTTGCAGTGTTGAACTGATATTTAAGAGAATAAAGCAATTTGGA
>JAUILM010000882.1 GCA_030432855.1 Bacteroidia bacterium | reverse complement strand
TCTCAAAGAGGGTATCCTGAATTTTCCATTATCCGTCGAATCCAACGAAATAAGGGCTCTACCCATATCTTCATACTTTCCATACAAGCCATTATTCTCAAAGGTAGGGCTATCTAAAAATACACTACTGTGACATCCATCACAATTCAGTCGTTCACTTGTAAACAACTCCAGGCCGAGTTTTTCCTTGTCAGAAATAGCTGTCGAATCACCCAGAAGAAACGCATCGTAGCGACTACTTCCACCCACCAGGGAACGCACAAAGGAAGCCAAAGCCCTGGTCACAACAAAGGCATCAGGATCACGCCCATACGCTTTCTGGCTCAACGATACATATTCCGGATCCTGATTCAATCTTCGCACTAATTCTGGAATGGTGATATTCATTTCATTCTCATCCTCCAAGGGTACAAGAGCCTGAATATCAAGATTTTTAACACCTCCATCCTTATTAATATGTTGCAGGAAAGCGGCATTGATCAAAGAAGGTGCATTTCTCTTTCCAAGCCTCTGTTCCACCCCCAGGGACTTTGCTCTTCTATCGGTAAATGCCATAGGTGGACGATGACAACTGACACAAGCCACCGTACTATCTTCAGACAGGGACGAATCAAAAAACATTTTCTGTCCCAGCGCTACACGTTCGGCAGTTGGCAGATTATCTGTGGGGATCTCCGGATCGGGAAAGTGGGCAGGCCAGCTAATCGCCATTTTCTGATCGTCTTCTTGCTTATCTCCCCCCGTACACCCGGCCAGCAACATGAGGAAAACCGCTATCAGAATATAAGATTGCAGCGTGCCAGGATCTGAATCTTTCATTTTCCTCTCTTCCATCAATTGACATGAATTGCCTGTGTCAAATTGTCTGCCAGTTCCACAGATTGAGGTAACTGACTCAGACTATGGATCTGCGGATTAGACTCGATATCGTATAATTCATCAATCATGAAAAATGACCTGAGATCTATGTCGAAAGCTATTTCATTTGTGTTCTCCGTTACAGTAAAGTCAAGAGAACGTCTCACCTCATTGGACCCCAGATGAATTGCCATGGGTGTCTCGGCCATTCCATCGTCATCGAAATCAACCCATCCTTCTACTTTTACAAAAATATAGCTATCCCATGCCAGCCAATATTCACCCGGAGCGGCCAGTGGATGACTACTTTCGAAATCGGCAGGCACTCTTTGATTCATCTCTTCTGTAAGTCCCAGGACAAAGCGGACCTTTGCTATGTCAGAGATGGTAGTCCTTGTGGTAAAAGAAGGCGTTTCATTGGCACTCCCCGAAGTATGCAAGGGAGACAGATCCACGAAAGCTACATCGAGCACCTCTTCAGATTGTCCCTCACCTTCCAACACAAGTTCAGACAGGTAAAAACTAAATCTGGTGAACCGAATTGTCTTTCCATCTGGATACTGATAGTCCTGTAGCATCTGTAAAGGAATCCCATCATAACTCAATTGAAACCGAAAGGGAATATCAAACTCAGGTTGAGGATCATCTTTATTACAACCAAGAAGAAAGAATAGAAGTAGAAAAAGTAGATTTTTTTTCATGTTACTACAACTGAAGTATTGTTGAAACGACTTTGATCACAAATTAGTTTTGGAGAATGGCATAACTTTCCTGATGTATTTTTCGTTTATATATTTTGCAGAAAAAATCTGAATAATAGGCTTGAAATCTGTTACAATATCAGTGCTGGCAATGATCCTCATCATTGGATGTAAAAAAGACATTACACCTGATAATCCTTTACTGGATATTCCTCATGACCCGTCGCTTGTAGACCTAAAAATTCCACCTGGTTATCCACGAATGGATATACCGGCAGATAATCCAATAACTGAAGAAGGTGTTTTTTTGGGTCGAAAATTATTCTATGACCCCATCTTATCGGGCGATCGGACCATGGCCTGTGCAGATTGCCACCATGCGGAAGGTGCATTTACAGATAATCTGGCGGTCAGCAAAGGTATTGATGATCTTTCCGGAAGAAGAAGCTCGATGTCACTTATAGATATCGGATACGCAACCAATGGTTTGTTTTGGGATGGCAGATCGCAGACTTTAGAGGACCAGGCCCTGCTCCCGGTGGAGGATCCACTGGAACTGCATGCTCTATGGCCTGAGGTCGAAAACCGACTCCGCAATCATATTGAGTACCCCAGCCTTTTCCGAAAAGCCTTTGGAATAGAGTCGGTGGAAGAAATAAATAGAACACTGGCTGTTAAAGCGATAGCTCAGTTTGAGCGTACGATACTTTCTTCTGGAAATGCCAAATTTGATAAATTTCAACGGGGTGAGATAGAACTATCTGATGAAGAATTTTTAGGCTATGTCCTGTTTTTTGATTTGAGTCCTGATGTGAAGGATGCAGAATGCGGTCACTGTCATAATGTACCCTTATTTACTATCAACGAATACCGGAACAATGGAATAGAGCCTCTGGAAAATCTAGAAGACTTTCCAGATAAAGGTCTTGCAGAGTTTTCTTCGAATGATCTAGATATAGGAAAGTTTAGAATTCCCACCCTGCGAAATATCACGTTAAGCGCACCCTACATGCATGAT
>JAUILM010000881.1 GCA_030432855.1 Bacteroidia bacterium | reverse complement strand
AATGTAGTTGATTCTTTGAGTCAGTCAAATTTAGGCGAAGATGACTCGCTTTTTCTGGCTCAGCAATTAATGGAGGTCACAGCTCTTTCCTTTCAGCTTGGTGACTATGATAAAGCGGAATCTTCTATTCGACAAGCGATTAATATCCTGGAACAATTGGAACCGCATAATACTTCAACTTATTCCATCGCACTAAATCGTCTTAGTGTGGTGAAATACTACCAGAGCTATTATCTGGAGAGTTTTGCACTGGCAACTAGAGTCCTCAACCTGGAAAGAAGTCTTAATACTGAGCCTAATTACAAACTCTATATAGCATTGAACAATTTGGCTGCCATGCATCTTGATTTTGACAACTATGCGAGGGCCCTCGAACTAAATTCTGAGGCACTCCACATGGCTGAAACGCTGGTCTCGCGTGATAGTGCACAATTATCAGATGTATTCAATGTCTTCCACATCAGGTCACGAGTCTTCGATAAACTCAATATGCAATATAGAGCTTTGGAAGAGGCAAGTAAACTTGAGGAGATTCTGGAAAGCAATCCAGATATATATTCTGAATATCACTATGGAAATATGGTAGATCACTTTCTACTCATGGACAGTCTGAATCGTGCAAAAGAATATATGAAAAAGGCCTGGGAGCATTATGAGCGATTGGGAAACAATAATCCAGATGATGAAGCCCAGTTGCTCTTAATGGAGTCATCTATCATGATGGAGGAAGAAAAGTACAGAGAAGCAAGAGAAATGCTGGATAGGTCCATTAGCAATAGAAATGCCATTGGATCTGATGCTAATTACTTTGTGGCGGTAGCTCATGCGAGCATAGCGGGCATATATAAAGAACAGGAGCATTTTGTAAAGGCACTCGAAGAGCTGAACAAAGTAACGGAAATTGTTGAGACAGTTTTTGGAAAAGGTCATACAAGTTGGTTGCAGAATAATTTATCGCGGATTGAGATTTTTCAATCGCTTGATCAGGGGGATAGTATACGGATCACCTTCGAAGAATGCCTGACAGAAATGAATATTTTTATGAATGATTCCATCGATTGGCCGACAGTGCCGATGCATAAAACAGCCCTTAATGTTCTCTCACAATATCTGAGCTTTGTTATACAAGAGAAGGATCGCTATACTAAAAAACAGGTATTTAAAATTATTCAAATCCTGAAGCAATATATCGAAAAGTATGTCGGATTCTATATGTCAGTGAGTAATCATGTGTCATTGAGTGATCAACTATTTAAAACCTATGACGATATAGTGGTTTGGGCATACGACAATAGACATGATATTGAAGACGGGAATAACTTTTTGTTCAGTAACATTCAAGAGTCAAAATTATTATTGTCGCGTCTTATTGATACAGATGTGGAAATTAATTCATTTGGTAATGTTCCTGATTCTATTGTACAACAGGATCAACACTTTAAGTCTGAGTTGAGATTAGCCACCTACCAGATGTCTGAAAAACCTGATTTCGAAAATAGAGACCTCTATTCCCAGCTTGAAAGAAAATATGAAGTATTTAAATTAATGCTCCAGCGTCAATATCCAAAGTATTATGAAAGTAAATACCAGTTCGTCAGCCCAGACTTACAAAAAATACAGAGCACATTGAACAAGAATGAAGTACTTCTTTCTTTTAATGTAGGTGAAGGTGCTGTTATCTTGCAAACTATTAGTCGCGCTGATGTCGCGGTAAAGAAAATACCCGTTGACCTGGATAGTCTCAGGAATCTTTCAGAATTGCTAATACATGCAATGAACTATCCTTCCCCAGATTCGGAGTGGCGACCTGCTGCCAGTAAAATGTTTAAGCTTCTACTATCCGATTTGCAAATACATTGGGATAATTTGGATCGCATTTATCTTCAGGCAGATGATATACTTCACCGTCTCAGTTTTGATGTACTTTTTTGGAATGAATTTGAGAACGTCTTTCCAATTGTTGAAGTGATCAACATTTCAGACCTAACGAACAAGTCCCAAAAGAAATCATTTTTAGATCTGCTTGCTTTCATTCCCGGGTTCATAGGGGTTGATCAAGATGATGCAGTGCTTCCTCAACCCAACAGCTTCCATCTGGGAAATGATCTGAGAAATCTCTTTTCCGCAGTAATCTATGAAGGAAAATTAGCAACAGAAAGTGCCTTTAAGAGTCAATCTATAAGGAACTCCATTTTGCACATAGCAACTCATGCATATCTCAAACAGGATAATCCCCTGCACTCTTATTTGCTTTTGCATGGGGATGATGTGAATGATGGGAGAATCGAAGCCAGAGAGATTTATGATATTCCGATTGGATCAGATGTTGTTGTGCTAAGTGCTTGCAGCACTTCTGATGGATTGTACAGGGATGGTATGGGTGTCAATTCCCTGGCTCGTGCCATGATATATTCTGGGTGCAAAACAGTTATTAGTTCGCACTGGGATGTGGATGAACAGACGAATTCAAGAATTCTTGAATTGTTTTATAATAAGATTTCAAAGGGAGCCAATCTTTCAAGCTCCTTGTCAGAGGCCAAAAGTGATTTCCTTCATCAGGCACCGGAAGAGTTAAGACAT
>JAUILM010000880.1 GCA_030432855.1 Bacteroidia bacterium | reverse complement strand
TGTTGTAAAATTCCGACTAGGGCAATTCACAAGAGAAAGAAAATCCAGAAATAAGATTATTCCGAAAAATGTATTTTCTATATCCGAGGTATCAACTTACCATATTCCCAAGGCAAATATTTCGCTTGACTTCAAGAGTAGAGTGAAGACCATCTGGAGACTTTCAACTTTTGATTTTCTGTCAATTATTGGTAGTTGGCCATTTATTCTGATCATCACAGCTGGTTTTATTCTGGTATTTATTCAGCAACGAGGTATGGCACCACAACATGGGGTACCCATCCTACCCACTACATCCGAGATGCTTCGGATACCCATGTTTATCTTCTCTGCAGCATTCAACCTTCTTACATTCCTATATACGGGTATCTTGCTATTTCGAGATGACAATTCGCGAATGCAGGAATTGACTTACAGCACTCCACAACCTAATTGGGTATTTCTCCTCACCAGGTTTATAGCCATCCTAAAAATGCAATTAGTCATTCTAACGGTTATACTTGTGTCAGGCTTAATAGTACAGACGGTCCAGGGATATTACCGTTATGAACTTTCACATTACCTTTTCGAACTCTATATCATCCACCTGCTTCACTTTATGATATGGGCATGCGTAGCCTTGTTCGTTCACAGCTTATTTTCAAACATGTATGTGAGTTTTGTACTGCTCCTATTAATTCCGGTGGGCGTACTATTACTACCTGCTGTTGGTGACACCCTGGGATTTGATTTTCTCAAGGAGCATTTCTTACACTTCAATCACGTGCCCGGACTATATGTAGGTTTTGATTATTCGCATTTCAATCAGTATGGCACCGCGCTACCGGTCTATTTTTTCTATAAACTATATTGGTCCCTGGGCGGGGCCGTATTTCTTCTGCTTGCTCTTCTGGTATGGAAACGAAACTTCATTTTCAGCTTCCAGGAAAGATGGCAGACAATAAAGTCCCGCTTTCGAGGCAAACTTGGATTTGCCTTTTCGTTGAGCTTACTTGCTTTTATTTTCATGGGTGCTAATGTCTATTATCAGGAGCACCATGTCAGCAATACCTTCTACACAGAAGCCGAAGAAGATTACGTATATGCTCAAAATGAAATCAGATATGGTCATCTATTAGATAGACCGCAACCCAAATTAAAGAAAGCCGTTCTCTACATGGATTTTTATCCGACAAAACGGGACTATCACCTGTATGGTTCTCTGTTCTATGTTAATCCCTTCTCACAACCTATTGATACTATTCTTGTCGGCACTAGTTTTAAGGATGATGTCCAGCTTAAATTGATTACTCCCTCCAATTTACTGACTAGCGATGACGAACTTCGTTACTATACATATATACTAAAGGATCCTCTACAATATCATGACACGCTGCGGTTGGATATAGATATAAAAAATCACCCCAACACTTTACTTCACGATAATAGTCGCGTATTAACCAATGGTACATTTATTACCAATCAAATCATTCCCACGTTGGGTGTCCGGCAGGCTTTTCTTACCAGCAAAGGAAAACGTAAAAAATATGGATTAGGCGAGAAAGAAACTCGTCCACTTAATCCATCCGACTCCACATTACTTGGGGATGCATTTTTTGCCAACAATATGGGACGCATAGATTATGAAACTTTTATCACAACATCTTCCGATCAACGAGCCTTTTCTATGGGGAACCTAATAAATACCAGAGAAGAAAACGGACGCAATTATTTTCACTATAAGTCGGATGGTCTTATTCAAAATAATATTTCCTGGCTGTCTGGTACATATGTCAAAAAAGAAGGGGAATTCGGTGACAGAACCTTATTTATCTATCATCATCCCTGGCACAATGATAATATTGCCCATCTACAGGAAGGGGCGTTGGCTTCGTTGAACTATTGTGAAAAATGGTTCAGCCCCTTGCAGCATGACACACTACGCCTTATTGAATTTCCTATGACCGTCGGCACGTATGCTACTATCAATGGAAATCTTATCCCCTTTTCGGAATCAAAAATGCTGTGCGATATTGATCACCGTAAGAACAACGATTATAATCATCCCTTCTTTGTAGCAGCACACGAGGTAGCACATTACTGGTGGGGGCACAAGGTAGATCCGGCAAATGTATATGGCGGCAAGCTCATCAGCGAGTCTATGGCTGAATACATTTCAAAGCGAGTCATCGAAAATCGATTTGGTAAAGATGTCATTCGGGAAAACCGAAAAAAAGAACAGATCACCTATTTTGAAATGCGTGCAAAATCACACGATGAGCAACCCCTCACACACGCCAGGCTCCAGCAGGATTATTTAAACTATGTAAAAGGAGGATTAGCTATCACAACATTATCAGAATACATTGGTGAAGAACAACTCAATAATGCACTGGCTGGATTTGAAAAAGCACATCGTCACAAAGGTCCACCCTATCCTACTTCCCTGGACTTTGTAGACAGGCTGCGTAGTGCCGCTCCCGACTCTCTCCGTTATTTAATTGAGGACCTATTTGAAACCATTACACTGTACGATCTAAAATTACAAGATGTCATTTCAAACGACAATTCTATTCAAATGCACATCTCCTGCAAAAAATACC
>JAUILM010000879.1 GCA_030432855.1 Bacteroidia bacterium | reverse complement strand
GAAAAGCAAAAGCCGGCGCAGGATCTGAAATTGGAAAGCTGTTGGGTAATCCTTCCTGAGACCACATGCGGATCCATCGATCATCTAATGTGCGAAATTCAAGAACCAGTGAATCCGTAGTTCTTGGCTTGATACCGTATCCTTTCGGTTGAAAGAAAAAACTA
This sequence comes from Bacteroidia bacterium, assembly GCA_030432855.1. Lineage (GTDB taxonomy): Bacteria > Bacteroidota > Bacteroidia > Chitinophagales > Saprospiraceae > JABDMH01. Next base: position 2,418 of record JAUILM010000879.1, on the reverse strand, counting down.
AAGTATACTTCCTGCTCATTTTGCAGATCAACAAAATTGGAAGTCAGTTCATCTGAGAATCCAAAGCCTCCCGGGTAGGGTGTCCCTGAATTATCAAGTCCATCAAAGGTGGCAACGCCAATGCTAAGTGGATCTTCAGATAGAGTATGGTTAATAAATACACGCTTGTCAGTCCAATACGCAGATGAGGGTTCATCCTGATTGTACGCAAAATCTTCAATGAAAGGTAGATTGATGGTTGGAACAGATTGGAATGATAGCAGATAGCTTCCTCTATTCAGGAGACTATCGAAGACCTCCAAACAGATCTTGTCTGCACCCAGGCTACCCAAATTTGAATAGCTAAGGCACATACCTTCTTCTACCGTTTCTCCAAAAGTGAGTCCCTCACAAATAGAATAGTGTACCGAGTCTACCGGCAATTCGAGAAGTGCATAATCTTCGGGACAGAAGGTAAAGCTTCCGTTCAATGGTATATAAAACTGTCTTTCGTTTGGATCAAATGACCGCGCATTACTAGACTTATTCTTAAAGAGCGCTGCATTCCTCTGCAGACTGACTTCACCAGGTTGTGCGAATGAGTCAGTTGTAAAGGTGAATACTAATAGCCACGCAAAAATTATGAGTTTCATAGGGTAAGATGACATAGTCGTTATTCAGTACAATCCAGGGGTCTGTCTTGAGTAAGGTACACTTTGACAGTATCGCCGGTGTATATTCTGCTAGTTGCCTCAGGCTCTTGTCTCCAGACAAAGGCACTTCCCTGGTTAGTTACCGTGGGATCTTCAACTGCTTCTCCGACCACCAGATCTAAAGTCTGCAGCTGAAATACCACTTCATCATACGATCGACAAGTCAGGGAGGGCATATCCAGGGATCCTCCCGTGGATTTTGATAGTATTACATCCAATGTTCCCCCTTTATCAATCATGATGTTGTCACGCCTTCGATCGCTATTTATGATAGTCTCTCCTTTATAACTTACTTCCAGAATATGGTCCGGAGCCCCTGGGTCATATCTCCTGCCCACAATCCGGGTATTGAGTTCGAATCCCTGTTTTAGCTCTCGTTTCTTTCGTTCGTAACTTTTACCATACAGTACCGGTAGACGCCTTGAGGGAATTTGATCTGCCTGCTCCTTTGATACCGTAACGTAAATCTTTCGCCGCTGTTTTACGAGGCTTCCGGGTTTTGGATTTTGATCAATGATTATGCCCCCTTCCTTACCCACAATAAAAACAGAATCAATCACACGAATTTCAAAAGACTTATCCGCTGCATCATCAACAGCACGGTAGATATCGGTATCCAGATAATCAGGTAAGACTAGAGACTGCCCATGATGAGAGTACCACCGAAGCCATAACATCGTAAGCAGTAGACAACCGATTAAGAATAATGCAATGAGTCCTAAATTTCTCCAGATCATATTACTTGGATGACGAACCTCTTTACCTGCCGGGGTCAAGCGCAGCAAAGGTAAATTTAATTATTCATGTAACATATTTAATGCCATGCACATGTTTATTTACTTAATTGTTAGTTGTTTATAAAGATGCGGGATCACTTGTAGCGATATCAAAAGTAGTACAGGTCTAAACATATAAATGTCCTTAGTAATAGTACCTTTGAATTCGTCTGACGTACAACTATATCAGATGAATAAAGAAATTCTCCGCCTTGCAGTTCCTAATATCTTAAGCAACGTCTCTGTACCCCTCCTTAGTACGGTAGATACCGCTTTGATGGGACATTTATCTGCTGATCATTTGGGGGCAGTGGGCATTGGTGCGATGATATTCAACTTCGTCTACTGGAATTTTGGCTTTCTTCGCATGGGTACCACGGGTATGACGGCTCAGGCTTATGGGCAATCCGATCAGGAGTTGATTACTTCTATTCTGCGAAAATCTCTTTTAGTGGCAGTGACTATTGCCTTATTACTCATGGTCTTCCAGAGACCCCTCGAATGGCTAAGTATTGCATTGCTACAGGTGGACCCGGATCATATCGCCCTTGTGTCAGAATATTTTTCTATCAGGATTTGGGCAGCTCCTGCCACGTTGATGCTCTATGTGATATTCGGATGGTTTTTTGGAATGCAAAATGCTGTATTTCCGCTGGTGCTTACTATTGTGATCAACCTGGTCAATATCATTTTAAGTTATCTTTTCATCAAACGGTATGATATGGGGATTGATGGTGTCGCGATGGGTACTGTGATCGCTCAATATCTGGGTATCATACTGGGTGTGATCCTGATGGCATACAAGTACCAAAATCTGGGTGATCTATGGAGGATGAAATTTAGAGAAGAAAGCGGGGCCATTAAGCGATTCTTTAAGGTAAACGCAGATCTGTTTATCCGAACCTTTTTTCTCACGTTTGTATTTGCCTTTTTCTACAGTCAGTCATCAG
>JAUILM010000878.1 GCA_030432855.1 Bacteroidia bacterium | reverse complement strand
GAAGCCATCACGGATCTGCCAGGGTGTGGAGAATTTTTAACGCGTCAGATTTGTATTTGAGAGGGGTTTGTATGACTTTCACATTAGAGAATAATACATGTATGCGGAAGCGAGCTCCTGCTTCAGATAACCGGCGAGAAAGGAAGAATGCCAGACATTCTGAGAGGAGCAGACTGCATATAGGTACAGAAAGACTCTGGATTTTTTGGGTGACTATCGTTGTACTTCTCGTATCACAGATTGCCAGATTAGTAGGCGAGGATATTTCTCCGAACGAAAATCTAATCAAAAATCCTGATGCCTTTTCCCTGTGGAGTTACCTGACCCTTACTATCCTTATGTTGGGGTTTGTGATTTTGTCTTTTCTTCACATCCGGGAAGGTCGGTTCAAAGTAATGGAAAGACTTGGTATCATTTCGGTAGCAATAAGTGCCTTGCTCGTGACCGCTTTGAGCTTCAATCCGCGACTGGCTCCCAATGGTGACAATGCTGAATATGTGATCAGTGCGAAATCGCTGGCAGATCACGGATCGGTGAAACGCTTATATGTCCCAGATGAGCCATCAAATTCATTGGCATCCCTGGGACTACCCTTGATGTTGACTCCTATCTATAAGATTTGGGGCCTGGATATTATCAAGATGAAGGTGCTCATTTTTATTTTAAGTCTGGTGGCGATCCCCTTATTGTTTCTTGTATTTAATTCGGTCGTAGATACCTGGTTGAGCCTCTTGCTTACGCTGGTGGGAGCTACCTCTCCCTATTTGATTTCCAGCAGTTCTGCTATCATGACGGAGATACCTTTTTGGTGTTTTTCCCTGGCTACTCTCTATGTAGGTATACGATATCAGCAGGTTCAGAAATTCAATGTTCTGCTTTTCCTTTTGCTGCTGGTCCTATGCTTCTTCACTTACCTTACACGACCAGTGGGTATTTCTATATTATTTGCACTTGCATGTCTATTGCTGTCGCATCTACCATGGAATCAGGGTATACGGCAAGTGCTTAAGAGCTTGCCAGGGAGAAAACTGTTAATTCTCTTCGGCTTTCTACTGGTAGGTTTTTTCGTAGTGCAATGGAAACAATCACAGACAGGGGTGTCTCAGACCGAAATTCTTTTATCGGGATCTCTCGTTGATCGTTTTTTTCAGAACGCTTTTGCCCTGTCAAATGTCTTGCCACAGATGCTTGTGAGCAGCGACACCTTTCTTTGGTTTAGGAATGCCCCCAATGTTACTCTGCCTCCCAGGAGTCTTTTTTGGATGGCTTTGTTAATTGTCACACTTGTAGGAATAGGTAGGGGGATTTTGAAGAAACAGCTCATAGCCTGGTATATCGTGTTCTTTACATTATTGACATTGCTTGCCAGTTACACACCCCAGGAACGGGTAATGGTGCGTTACTTTAGTGTTATTCTTCCTTTTCTCATATATTATTTCGTGCTAGGTGTAAGTACCATTCTCAAACCAATGCTTCCTCAATCTCCTTCTGCTAAAAAGATGGGGACGGGATTAATTTCCATTATTTTACTTGGTATAGTATTCGTGGTTAATTTATCAGGAAACCGCCATAATATGTTGGTTAAAAGTGCAGTATACAATGATTATTATGATAGTTTTTTGAGAGCCGCTCATTGGTGTGGAAACAACCTGGACCCAGATGATTATGTGATGTCTGTAAAACCTAGAATTGTATATCTCTATTCAGGACTGAAAGGTGTGGATTTGATCGGAGATCGTGATGTGTATTCCGAGGAATGGGCAGAGGCCCAATTGAAAGAGATCCGGGATCGTGGCATTACTCATATTATTGTCGATGTGATCTCTAAGAAGACACAAGAGACAGTATTTCCACTGCTACAAAATCATCCGGAGTATTTTAGACGACTGGATGTACCGGGACTCGATGACACGTGTACCGTAGTAGAGGTATTGTCATCAGGTGATTAAAGTCTGGCTAGTAAATCACTACGGTAGGAATTGGATACTGGTATTTTTATTTCATTGATCGTGACCTGATTACCTTCCATATACTGCAGGTAATTTAAATTGACAATATACGACCGGTGCACCTGAATGAAGGGATCAGGTAGTGTGCTGGTGAGATTTGAAAGCCGATCTTTACTCAGGTAGGTTTTTTCGGCGGTGAAAATTTTTACATAGTCGCCATAGGCCTGCACATAAAATATTCCCTCGGTAGGGATACGATAAATTCGAGAGCCCTCTTTGACAATCAGCCAATTGTGATTCCCATCTTTTTGCAAAATCTCCCGCGCCCGGTCAATGGCTTTAATAAATCGATCGAGTGATATCGGTTTCATCAGGTAGTCGACCGCATGTACAGAAAAGGCTTCTACTGCGTACTCAGCATAGGCAGTTGTGAAAATGACCAGGGGTGGATCTTTTTGGATTTTCATAAAATCAATACCACTTAGCTTAGGCATGTGTATATCTAGGAGTATAAGATCTACATCTTCCTTCTTGAGAAAATCACTGAGATCTACTGCGTTGGGCAGAGAGGCTATGATCTCCAGATCCCTAATATTATCTGCATGCTCTGCCAGGGTCTTTCTCCCGATGGGTTCAT
>JAUILM010000057.1 GCA_030432855.1 Bacteroidia bacterium | reverse complement strand
AATTTGAACCACAGAATAATGAACCCATCTTTCTGGATCCCGAGGAAGAATTCCGTCGTCAGGAAGAACAGTATAGGAGAAGTGAAATTGACTTCCAAAGAAGTGAGCGTGATAGACAGCGTTCTGAAGTAGAGTACACTTTCAATGAAATAGAACGCACGTTTAACTTCCGTGAATCAGGTGAAGCTCTTAATTCATTAGCCTATAAGAATGTAGATAAAGCACTATATGGATTTCTCCAGACAGATTTCATGAGAAGATTTCGTGACCTGAAATTCAATGCAGAAAATGAAGTGGGACGATTTAAGTCCATGTCATCTCAGTTAGAACCCGAGCAGGTGGCCAGAGTAAAGAGTGCCTATACCAAAATTGCGCATCAATTTAACCAGGAACTGGAAGCTATCAAGCGTGATTTCCTGGATCGGAAGAAGATGAAGTTGATCAAGAATAATAAGGAAATGTATACCAATTCACTTCGGTATCGATTCCAGGAGCTACAAGATGATTATTCACAGAATTTCTTACGAATACTTGTAGAAACGACAGGTGATGATCGGTATGCCTCAGCAACAATTGCAGCCATATTTGGACTTATCCGACTGACACGGGACATTACTAACTTCCTTCTCGAAGCGAAACATAATGCCCGGATGATAAAGGAAGAGCACCTGAACAGATTCCTGATCGAACCGCATAGTTTTAAGCCCTGGTATGAAGTGGAGATGATTAATGCAAATACCGGATTTGGTGACTTTGATGCAGGATATGATACAATGGACAGCTCAGAACCTGCTACTGACGGTGACTTTGAAGATATGGTGCCCTGGGACGAGGAAAACGACAGTGAATTTGAAAATGATCCCATCGGTAACTAGCCCAAATAGGTGATTTTCACCCTCCCGAGGTGTTGAAATGAAGCAAAGCTTAGAAAAAAGTCTGATTTTCGTGGTCAGATGGTAACCATAAGTAATGTAAGGATATAAATTGATAGAAATGATAAAGTCATCAATCATGAAAACTACTATCAGGACTGCCATACTTTTATTAGGTGTTTTATTTATTCAGTCCGATATAATTGGACAGGTGGTGAATACCATCGACATCCATCTGAATATACAGGAGAAGGTAGGTAAGCAAATCTCACCCATGTCGGATGCAACCCTCTCCATCTCTGATATTGGAGAGATTAAGACCGATAGTGACGGCAAATACAAGTTCACCTATCCGGTACGAAACGATGTAGAGCCAAAGATTGCCATCTCATTAAAATCCGAAGAGCATCAAATGCTGAAACCACTTGATGGTTCTTTTGAACTGGATACCACTCAGCAGGAATTATTTGTAGAATTTCTGGTAGTAAATATGGCCGAGGAAAGTCCCGAGTTTAAGAAGAGAATAGAAGAGCTGGAAGGTCGAGTTAGTGCCTTACGGAACAAAAATCAACTCACCTTGACGCAGCTCAACGCGCTCAATCAGACTCTTCTGGATACCATCATTTTCTTTGAGCAAAACCGACAGGAATTGGAGTCGAAGATCGCAGACTACGAGTCATTAACTTCTGAACAACAGGCAGAGATTTCACAATTAAGAGGCCAAATTACCACCCTGGAAGATCAGGTCGATCAATTAACCCGGGACCTTGAAGTAGCATTGGAGGAGCAATACCTGCGACAAAATGAGCAGTTTAGAGAAATATCTTCGAACCTCCTGGCGTACCTCAGAAAAGCTAAAGATATCCGAGATCACATGCCATATATTAGTTCCTATTACAGTTCTCCATCAGGCTATCAAAACTACGATAAGGACATACGGGGATATAATGAAATCTATGAGTCATTTGATAATAATCGACTGAGTTATTTGGAAGGAGTGGATCGGTATTGGGAAAACAAGACGATATCCAGAAAGCTGGAGGAGACCTTCTCTTTTCTATCTAAATCAATCCACCAAAGTCAAATATTAACGGTAGTGAGAGATATCAATACCGAACTACATAAACAGAAACCCAGAAAGGCCCAGAAGATTGCAACGATATCGCATGATGATATGGTGGTAAATATTCGAGCCCTGGAAAAACAGGTAAATCGCATACTTACTCAAATGCGAAAAAGCATTTAAAAAATAAACAGGAGCAAATTATTTCAAACTTGAGAAATCAACCAGAAATCATGAAAATACTTACACCAGTCCGTGTGATCATTCTCTTTGCGGTGGGCTTTATGTCCTGCAATCCCGATTGTGAATCATTATTGACCACGAATATCGTTGTACCTACGGGCCCTTATCCGGAGGGTACTGAATTAGCCATTAGGGCAAATCCTGCTGAGATTTTGGACGGCAGAGAAATACACTTATCCTACAGAAGTAATAATGCGGTAAGGACCGATAGGTTAGATGCAGAGTTTCGGGCAGATCTGGGAGCTACCGTGGTGGAGATTCCCTTTGGAGTTACACCTGATGCATCATTGCTGATAGATGACCCTGACTGTAGTGGTCAGCTGATACCCATTGGCTCGCAAACAGAAATTGTGGATCCAGCCTTCTTTCTGGACAATCCTTTGTTTGTCACTCCAACACCTCCACTGATCATTATTCCTACACCACCTGTACAGGTACCTACGAATATTGTAAACGCCTGGTTTAGTCCCAATGATCGTAACTATTGTATTTGGTTTAATCCTGTGCAGGACACCCTGGCGGATGGTACCATAATAGGACTGCCACAACTGCTTCCACCTGATTCACCCAATGGACAGGGACCTCGAAATGGGAGTGTGGAGCTTGCTGCTGGATGTAGTCACGTGCCTGATTCAGACAACAAATTGTATCATGACAACCCGGTAACGGGCATTGTGGATGTACCCAATAACTACATCCGTATCCGAATTGACAGGACAGCTAAGGGCCTTACCGTAGAGGAATATGAAGGAGAACTCATCGGTGCTGATCAGATGCCGGCAGAGTATGATTCTGGTGGAGCCTGTAGTGCTAACGGAGATCCAGAACCATTCTATATGTTGCTGACATCAGTGCAGACCGGTCGACAATTGGTCTTGTTTCACGTACTCTAGTCTCTAACCTCTAAATTTTAATTATGAATCTCTTAAGGGTTTTCATTATTGCTGGAGTATTGAACATCTGTCATGCTTACATAGCAAAAGCTCAGAACTTTAGATATTCAGTCCCGGGACTTGATACGCTGGAAACAGGCTTTATTGTTCAGGGAACTGCTGCCAACGTCCTAAGAAGTGGACAGGCAGAAATTATTTCAAATAATTCACTCAATTCATATCAGATAGCACTACACGCAAATGGAGATAACTCTCCCGTGCTGGACCGGTTAAGAAGTACCTTGTTTACTGCCGATCTGTTTGCCTATTATGGGGTCTCAACCTCCGGTAAGTTTGACCTGGGAGTGCAGATAAAATATGCCAGAAGTCGCCTTGATAATGCAGCGGCCAGTTCTCCTTTTAAAGTCTTTTCCGCCGACGCAAATTCGGAGATTGAAGATCCGTTATTCCAGGCAAGTGGGTCCACCGATCAGACATTCAGCGGGCTGGCCAGTGCAGGTCTGCGGTTTCGCTATAAGCCCTTTAATGCGGTGCCGTCCCTGATCATTAATGGCGGATATTCTTTGGCAACGGTCAAAGATTCAATTGCCCAGCGGCAATTGACAGCCGACCGGGATGTGGCAGATATTGGGTTGACCTACTATCAGATTCTTACGGATAACCTGATGTTTTTCTTTTCGGGACAGGCATTTGCCTATATACCCAGTAGTGTAAGAGATGAATCACTGTATACCACGAGTCTGAGTCTTTACCTGGTGGGACGGACAAATAATAAAAAATGGTTGTTTTATCCTGGTCTGTCGTATGGTTTGAGTTTTAAACCCTCTGAATTTGACGATAATGCTCTAATCAAAACCACGAATTCACTCTTTGCCATTGGAGGTGTGCAATATGCTCCCAACTCAAGAGTAAATTTCTTTGGTACGGTGGGTTTCCCATTACAGATTGATCTTGTAAATCCATTGGTCGAAATTATACGGCCTTCTTACTCACTGGTAGGTCTGGGCTTCAGAGTGGCTGTACTGTAAAACGATCAGATTATGGACAGCCGACTTAGAAATATTCTCCTACTTTTTGTACTTCTTTTGGCGATTGCCATTGGTGTAGTCAAGTATCTTCAGACTGCACCATCTTCTGGTTCCATGGATCAGTGGTCCGGTAAGTGGAAGTTTTTCTACTACTATAGTACTGACACCAACCTGGTCTATACGGGAGAGCTTCAAGTGGGATTGGCTGATAGCACCATAAAGATGAATGTACTGGCACCCAAAAGTAACCGGTCTGAAGAAGTGCAGATCACCGAGTGGTCTGTATCTGAGGAGGGAGGACTGTCAGGTGTCATAGTACATGATCTCTATCGGATCAGAGGTGGACATCCATCGGAGTCATTTGCATTACATCTAATGGATGATCAGACATTTGAAGGTAGTGGACGATGCGTTGAATTTTGTGCAGAAGGTACTGAAGGGGTTGAGATGACCTGGCGCGGTACCCGGGAGCCGGTACAATAAGTGAAGTTGCTCTTGTCAAAACAAGTTTTCGGTAAGTAGAAGAGATTCTGTATTTTCAGAAACGCACCTTGGACCTGCCAAGAAACGCAGAGATGAAAAAAAGAACTTTTCTAAAGACCTCTGGTATTGTCATTGCCGGAAGCACTTTTCGATCTATGATTCCTCGATTTCAAAGTGATGTAGGTAAAAATTGGGCTGGGAATTTGATCTATTCGGCCAGGAAACTGCATCAACCGAAGTCTGTCGAAGAAGTACAGGAAATAGTGAGCAAAGCCACTAATATTCGGACACTAGGTACCCGACACTCATTTTCGGCCATTGCGGATTGTACCTCAGAGATGATCTCTAGCCGTGGACTAGATCATATCTATGAGATAGACAGACAACGCAGGAGAGTGACGGTTGGTGCCGGGATCCGATATGGAGAGCTGAGCCAGTACTTGCAGCGATATGATTTTGCACTGCATAATCTGGCCTCATTACCACATATTTCAGTGGCGGGTGCAGTAGCGACCGCAACGCATGGCTCAGGAGATCAAAATGGTAATCTGGCCAGCATTGTTAAAGGTTTGGAATTTGTCAAAGCAGATGGATCCATCGCGAAGTTATATCCAGGCAATGAAGATTTTCCAGGTGCAGTCGTCGGGTTGGGAGCACTGGGAGTAGTGACTCGAATGGTCCTGGAGATCCAACCCACTTTTGATGTGCGGCAGGACATTCTACTGGACTTACCCATTGAATCAGCTAAGGAAAACTTCCATGACATTTTTGCCAGTGGCTATAGTGTCAGCTTCTTCACGGATTGGAGTGGTCCATCAATTAATCAGGTTTGGATCAAGCGACGATCTGAGGGTGCAGCTGATCTGGAGGAACTCTTTGGTGCAAGACCAGCAACAAGGAAAATGCACCCTATCGCTTCCGTATCTGCAGAAAACTGCACAGAGCAGATGGGGCAGAATGGCCCCTGGCATGAACGACTTCCACATTTTAAGCTGGACTTCACGCCGAGCAATGGTGATGAACTGCAGTCGGAGTTTTTTGTGCCGCGTGAAAATGCACCGGAGGCATTGATGGCATTGCAAGCTATGGGTGATAAGCTGACGCCGTTACTCTACATTTCCGAAGTACGCAGCATAGCGGGAGATGATTTTTGGATGAGTACGGCTTATGGTGGTGATCGGATTGCCTTTCACTTCACCTGGAAACCCAATTTGGAAGGAGTGCTGGCCATACTTCCGGAGCTGGAAGCCACCTTGTCTGAATTCGGAGTAAGACCCCACTGGGGTAAGATCTTCAACATGAAAGCTGACAAGATTGCTTCTGCATATCCCAAAATTGATGACTTTAAGTCCCTTGTAGTCAAATATGATCCCGAAGGTAAATTCCGCAACGACTTTCTCACACAGAAGGTTTTCGGTGGCTAGTTTTTCTTTGGATCAAAAAGAAAATCAGAAGACCCGTCAGTAGTGTACCGAATAATAATGGGAAGTACCATCTTCCCGATGTATTGATTTCGACAGGACTTACATCTCCTATAGTCATAAAGGCCGACCAGTAAAATGGGTGAGCATAATTGAGTCCGCTGTGGTCCAGGAAATGAAGAATAGATTGTTGCAGAGCTTCGTGTTTAGGCAATCCTTCTTTTAGACCTCGTAGAAATCCATTTACTAGATCCTTGGTAGTTCGGTCGTTTACGCTCCATCGGGTGGCTACCAGACTTTCTGCTCCGGCGTAAGTGAAAGCACGAGCCAGACTGGCAATACCTTCTCCCAGGTACAGTTTTCCAGTGGCTGTCTCACAGGCACTGAGGATCACAACATTGGCATTTGATCTCAGATTATAGATTTCGCGCGTGTAGAGATAGGCTTCATCATGTGTAGGGATCTCTTCAGTTTCTGTGAAAGCGAGAAAAGAAAAATCATCGGTATTTCGGTTGGCCAGCCCATGCGTGGCAAGGTGGATAATTTGATATTTCCCTTGTGTATTGAGAAATCGTTCTTTGGTAGCGTCTTCATCTACATAGCTTCTACCACCCATAAATTCATTGGCTTCAAGGACTTCCTGATCATTGAAAGCAAGCTCCGGAAGATCAGGGTTGATAGACGGATCAAAGGATGGAGCAAATCCCAAATAAGGTCTAAGACTTGAATCTTTCTCTCGTTGTCTTAGTGAGTAGAGCGCCCTAATCGAATAATTATAACTTATAGGATGATCCCTCACCAGATAGGGAAGTTGTCTTAAATTATCCATTTCTGTTGGATAAGCCGAAATCAGTGCTTCAAAGGGAATGAAGTTGAGCGCGCCATCAGGTACGATGATAAGATCCTTCTTTATATAGGGCTGTATCGGCTCGATTAGATATCGATACATCAAATAAGCTGAGCGATAATAACGAGATATGTTCTGGGACAAATCCTGGGTGCTTACGTGCTGAAAGTCACTGATACTTTGTAGAAGGCTGTCCTGGTAGGCATCAAAATCTAATGAGGTACCGACCTGCCTTACCTGAAAGTCATCCTGATTGATTATGAAGATAGACAGATACGTCGGACCATTGAAGTAGGTGACGATCGATTGATCATCATGTAGAAGGTCTCTCTGAATAGAGGATACAGAAGGTACTCCGGTAGCATAACGGAATTCGAAGAACGTGGGAAAGTCCTGGTTAAGTTGCTCTATTTCGGCGCGCAGTGCTCTGTTGGCATGTAATAGATAGGACTGCAAAGAATCAATAGCATCAGCTTGATCGCGATTTCTGAGGTAAAGTTCTTTCTCAGCCAGACTGATTTGACTTTCCATATTACGGATATTTTCAAGTCGGCTATTGGGAATTCCGGCAAAAGATTCAGCACGGCTTCTTTGGAGCGCATCAAACAAAAGGACAGCCTTGCTTTTTTCACTATAGTAGAAAGCCTGATGCCAGAATCGCTCTTCATTCGTTATCTGATATAGCATAAAAGCAGTCTCGATGGCATCAGCATAGATCGCATGCCCGGCACCCGCCAGGTCCTGCTTGCTACCCAGGGATTCGTACCGGAACATTAGGTAGTCCAGTAGTTGATCCAGGGCCTGATAATGCCTTGCCGCAGCTTCCAGGTTGGCAATGTCCCCCTCTCTGTCCCTAAAGGTCATGATCTCCAGCTCAGCTTGTTGTCTAAGTGTCTCCAGGTACAGCGTATGATTGTTTATACGGCTGAGGTCAGATTCTTCTTGTTTTTCCTTGCCCAGGGACCTTTCACATGTTTGGAAAAGAGCTCTTGCCTGTTCGTGATTACCGACTATCATGTTATAGACTGCCAGATTATAGTACGTTTGGGCTACCGCGGGGTGTACTTCTCCAAAAATATCGATTCGGATGCGCAAAGCTTCATCATAGTGTTGCAAACCGATTTGTTCTTCCCCACTACTAAGGTGTGCATTGGCAATGTTATTATGAGCCAATGCTATATAAGGATGGTCCGTTTCATATACTCCTTTATAGGTCTCGAGTGCCCGTTGGGCATATGTCACTGCGCGATCGAATTGATACATGCGCATGTATACACTGGCGGCATTAATCAAAACATCTGCCATAGCAGACTCATCCGGAGGCTTCACACTGGAGTATTGGTCCAGTGCATCGCTGTACATACGCAATGCATCTTCATACTGTCCCTTTATCTCCAGGCAGAGACCGATATTATTAAGACCTTGTGCCAGTAATTTGTCCGGGGATTTAAGATGAATCGTGCGAATTCTTTGACATTCGTAATGATATTCCAGCGCTTTATCAATATCACCCATTGCCTCGTAGGCAATACCCAGGTTATTGTACGTGTCTGCTGTCTTCAGGCCATCGCTACCATTTTCTTCGAGACGAATCAGTAAGGCACTGTCCATTAGTGGTATGGCCTGACTATAGTTATTCACTGTAATTAGATAGTTTCCCAGTTTGTGAAGCAAGTCGCTATGAAGCTTGGCGTAATCACCAGGCAGGCTATCTAATGTATGAAGGGCCAGGGTATAGAGACTCTGAGCCGATCGATATTGTCCCTGATCGAGTGCAATATCACCGAGCATGGCCAATGCAGCAATTTGACTGGTCGTTTCACCCCGTGCTTTGGACGAGCTGTACAGATCTCGGGCTAAACTGTCGGCTTTTTGGAAGTTATCAAGACCCAATGCCTTTTCTGATCGGGCCAGCAAGGTATCAGCAGAGATCTGAGCTATCAGTAGAGAGGAATGCCCTGTTAAATGGATAGAAATGAGGCAAAAGACAAGAAATCTTAAAAATTTTAAGCTTTTAAAGGACATTTCTTTGGCTGAAGACACTTAATACTGAATGCTTTGAACAAAGTAGACTAAATTTTTTACAATAACTTTATGCAGTACTTTGAAATAACCGAATCGAAACCCATCCAAAGTACTGGTGTAACGAGATCCAATAAGCAAAAGTACCTGACTATGAAACACTGGAATTTCTACATCACACTAGCAGTGCTCTTCACCGCAAATATCGTAACTGCTCAAGATTATAGTCTCATTACTAATTGGGACTACATGCGCCAACTGGACAAGTATGAGAAAATCAGAGATGTCATTGAAACCTCAAACGGACTGGTGATTGCAGTGGGTGAAACCATGGGATCATCTTTCGTGGATACTGACGGTCTGGTAGTGGTACTTGATGCAGCTACCGGCGAGCAGATGACCTGGAAGAAAGCAGGAGGATTCGATAACCAATCGTTCGCAAGTGTGGTTCAGTTGTACGATGGTACATTGCTGGTTTCCGGATACAATGAAGATGTCTCTACAAAGAAGATAGGTTGGATCGTCCAGATGGATATCGAAGGCGAAATCATCGAAGAGTGGAAAACGACGGATCAGGATATCGAAATTGACGACCTGGTAATCAGCGAAGCGGGTACGATTATGGCACTGGTTAAATCTGCGGATAAAGGATCTGTCCTGCACGTTGTAAGATTTGATGTAGAGAATGGTATTAATGCCATTGGATTTTCATCACCATCGGAGGGATGGGTCACTGATATAGAGCCTACTGGAGAGGATGCATTTATACTGGTGGGCAGTACCTCCGGCAAGAATCGAAATTTTCCTTCACAGGCATGGGCTACCTTGATTGATGCTAACGGCAAAGATCGATGGGGAGGTCCTAAATTTTTTGGAGATCGATCTAACCAGGAGGCTCTGGGAGTCACTGGTGTATCGACAGGAGGCTATGCAATCTCCGGTGCCAATAATGGTAAGGGAGCCGGAGCATCAGATATGTGGTTAGTGCGTATCGATGATAAAGGAAACCTCATGTGGGACCAGGTCTATGGTGGAGAAGCAGGTGATGTCGCATCCGATGTCATTGAATTGGCAGGAGGTGGATTTGCTCTCCTGGGAAATACATGGTCGCACCTGCCCAGAGCAAAGAACTCAACTATGCAGATAATTTTGGTCGACGAGTCAGGCACTCAGTTGGATCATGATATCATAAAGATCCACAATGGAGAAGGAGATGAAATGGCATACAGCCTTACCGAATCCAATGTAACAGGAGATCTAGTAATTGTTGGAAACTCCGGACCACTAAGAGCCACCCGAAATTCCCTTACCTACCTCACCTCAGTGTCCTATAGAATTCAGGACCTCGAGCTTGATGATAAGGAAGAAGAAGAGACCTATGGCAGTATCAAGTCCGGGGCTCTACAAATGACTACACCTACATTTCATGATGACAACGCCAATAATTATATAGAAGCAAACGAGCGCGGATTTGTCAGTATGGAGGTTTCTAACCATGGCGCCAAAACCTTAAATAAAGTAACCGTAGATGTAAAAGGCGATGCCACCAGTAGCCTTAAACACTGGAATAAGTTCTACGTCGGTACTTTGAATCCTGGTGCTACAAAAACGGTAAGAATTCCAGTATACGCAGGGGAAAATCCTCCAAAGGGTATGTGCGAACTGGATCTGGACCTGGTGGCTAACGGTACGTATGCAGCTAGTCAGAAAGCAGTAATCAGTACAAATCAACCTAATCCGGCTAATCTTGTATTTAATCAACATCATTTTGAACCAGGTCACGAACCTGCTCCGGGAGAAATCGTGACGCTCACAGTAGAAATGACCAATATTGGCGGTGCATCTACCGACCCACTCATGGCAGAATTCGATCTGCCAGCAGGTGTCACGTCCAAGCGATCTGAGCGTATGGAAATTCCTTCCATTGCACCACAGGAGAAATATTCATTGGATTTCACCTTCTCCTATGAACCTACTTTTACAGCGCCTAATATCAAAATTGGATTTGAGACTAATTCTACAGAAACTGTAGTGGGCATCAAGAAATCCTTCACATTGCAGATACCTAATAATATGGCAGTGGTGACTACGACACCGGTGACCAATGCACCAACCAGCGAAATTTTCTGGGTGAGTCATGATGTGGATGAATTCAGACGAGTGGAAGTAAGTGATCGTAGCGTGGATGTCAGAGCTCTTGCCGTATCGCAGGCCGGTTTTGATAAAAAGAATTTCGCAGTACTGATTAATGGTCGCCGATCGCAGGGCCAAAAACTGGATGAATCCAAATTAACTCCTCCAAAGAATCACTTAGGTGGACGCATTCAGCAGACGTATGGTAATACAGTACAGCTGGCAGAGGGTGAAAATGAAGTACAAATAGTGTATTATTCTGAAGATGGTAACGACATTCTTGCAAGAAGTACTCCGCTACGATTTCACTATATCCCCAAAGGTGCTCCCAGTCTTTATGTGGTTTCCATTGGAGTCAATCATGAGGACTTAAAATATACAACCAAGGATGCTCAGTCATTTGCCGACATGTATGCACAACTAAGAGATGATAAAGGACGTGGATTTAAAAAGGTAGATGTTATTCAATTACTCTCTGATCAGGAGACTACTGAAAATAATATTAAACGAGCTTTCCTAAATCTTTCACGAGATCGTCGCATAAAGGAGAATGACCTGGTAGTTGTATTTATTTCTTCACATGGAAAAGTACTACAGAATGATCGATATGTATTGCTTCCTTCTGATTATGATCCACAATATGAGGAGCTTTCTACCATAGATTTTAATGAGGATATTTTGAAGAGACTAAGAAATGTAGATGGAAATAAATTAGTTTTCATAGATGCATGTCATAGTGGGTCAGCTGGTAGCCGATCATTTAGCGATGCTGCAGCTAGCAAAGTAATGAGTGATTTGATTTCTGCAACCGCAGGTATGGAAATCTTTGCTTCATGTGGAGAGAATGAATTTTCCTATGAAGATGATAATTGGCAGAATGGAGCTTTTACCAAAGCAATTATTGAAGCCTTTGAAAATAAGGAAGTAGAAATCGATGGTAAAATGGTGAAAGCGGATATATACAAAGATGAAAATGGTCAGCAAGTAGAGGGCGAGGATGGTGTAATTACCATCGAAGAACTGAAGCGATTTGTTCAGGTACGAGTGCCATTCCTTGTGAAGTCAGTTAAAAATAAACCACAGAATCCAATTAATAAATCATCACAATTACTTCCCAAAGACATGGGTATTTTTATGGTGAATAAATAATGTGAAAGGATTGCCCAAAGTCCGAACTTTTTAAATACCATGCCTGCAAATCGGGCATGGTATTACTCATTTATTGAATTGCGTATGTCAGGGTTTTTAAGGGTTTTTTTCGTGCTCTTCATTTGCTTGTTTTCCAAGTTGCTATCGGCTCAGTCTGATACGACAGACAAAGAAACCCTCTTTAATTTTATTAGTGCCTGTGATGGATGTAAGATAGAATTAGAAATGCCCATCGATTCAGTAGTGGAAAATAAATTACTGGAGAAGGAGTTTCTGGCCAGCATGTTTATTTTGAAAGACAATATCCGGATTGATAGTTTCAATCTGAAAGTGGGTGCCCGGGGAAATTTTAGAAGACGTGAGTGTGCATTCCCACCCTTAAAATTAAATTTTTCAAAAGGTGCACTTCGTAATCTCAGATGGGAAACTTTTGATCAATATAAATTAGTAACCCATTGCACCTATCACACATATTCAGAAATTGTTTTAATGAAGGAATTTCTGGTCTACAAGTTATATGAGGCACTGACTGGCTTGTCATTTCGCACACATTTATTTCCAATTTCTTATGTCGACACCCAGAGTGAGTACCGGATGGAGTCCCTGGCGTTTATTATCGAAAATCGGATGGAATTATCCAAAAGACTGAGACGTGAAGAGTGTGATTGTCCGGAAACCCTGCCGGAAGCCATGGATGCTTCTCAAGTGGAGCTGGTTTCTCTATTTCAATATATGATTGGAAACAGAGATATCAGCCTGGAAAAAGCACATAATGTATACATCCTGTCCGAAAAAGGTGCACGAAAGAGGGTGCCGGTACCTTATGATTTTGATTTTTCACGATTTGTAGATGCACCTTATGTTTTTGCATCCTCCGGATCAAGTCCCAAAAGAGTGTATTTGGGTTATCAGGCAAATCAGAGGTTGATGCCGAGAGTATTCTCAAAAATACGTTCTAAACGGAAAGAATTTACTGAAATTATCTCCTCCTTTGAGATGCTGCCACAGGATGAACGGGAACGTTCCATTCGATATCTTGAACAGTTTTATCAGGACCTGGAAGACCGTCAATATCAATTGGAATACATTCGCTAGTACCTGTATTCTTTCTTATCTTCCTGAGGCATTCTATATCAGATACACTACCTAAAAATACAAACTGTGAAACGAAGAAGTTTTCTTAAACACGCGATCGTGTCAGGGTCGGGTGCAACGATTTATCCCTATTTGTCAGCATTTTACTCAGTTCCGGATACCTGGTACGATCGTCCTATGCGTTGGGCACAGCTGGTGCTGGTAGAGAATGATCCTGGTAAGTATGATCCAGATTTTTGGCTGGATTATTTTAAAAAAATCAAAGCGGATGCAGCTTGCCTGAGTGGGGGTGGCGTAGTGGCCTATTATCCCACAGATGTGCCCTATCATCATCGGAGTAAATGGCTGGATGGCGAGGATGCCTTTGGCTATCTGGTGGAAGGCTGTCGTCGTATGGGTATGTCGGTCATTGCTCGCACAGATCCTCATGCCTGCTGGGATGATGTGTACAATGATCATCCCGACTGGGTTCAGACTGAAAAGGATGGTAGCTTACGTAAGCATTGGTCCAATGAGGAATTATGGGTGACATGTGCCTTAGGGCCCTACAATTTTGACTTTATGGATAAGGTGCATCGGGAAATCATGGACCGATTCGAGATTGATGGGATATTCTCTAATCGCTGGGCAGGTCATGGAGTCTGCTATTGCAAACACTGTCAATCCAACTTCCGGGAGTATGCAGGGATGGATCTACCGGAAAATACGGAAAGACTTGATCCGGTATACCAGAAATGGACAGAGTGGCGCATCGAAAGATTGCGTGAGCTTTGGGTGCTTTGGGATTCGACTATACAGGATGTGAAATCT
>JAUILM010000877.1 GCA_030432855.1 Bacteroidia bacterium | reverse complement strand
GATTTGTAACGGTCTCCGAAGCACCTGGTATCGGTGTTGACATCAATGAGGAAGGAATGCGTAAATACGCTACAGAAGGAATGCCCTTTTTTGAATAATAAAAACTCCTTTTTCATAAATGAAAAGACAAGTCTCCCGGAGGCTTGTCTTTTTTATTTTTATTAAATTATATAGAAAAGAAAGCATGAAATTAATTCCCTACTTATATCTACCTGGGACGGCTGAGGAAGCCATGCAATTTTATCAATCAGTATTTAAGGGTAAAATCGTATCTCTTACGCGATTTAAGGAGGCTCCGGGAGGCATGCCTGTTCCTGCAGGATTTGCAGACAAGGTTATGCATGGTCAGGTGCACTTTCAAAACGAAATGATTTATTTTTCAGACAGTGACAAAGTGGCCGACCACGGAGTACACTCTGTCTCAATAGATTTCGAAAGTGAAGAAGAAATAGACTCTATCTATAATGCGCTCTCACAAGGAGCCACCGTACATCTGCCTCTCGATAAGCAGTTTTGGGGTGCCAAGTATGCTAAACTCACGGATAAATACGGAGTGAATTGGGATATGAACTATACGTATCCTTCCTAGTGTTCCCATTATTAAGTAAGCATACTTAAGGTGAAGTTATTTTGTATTTTGTAAGGCGTCAAAAGCGAAGTGTAGCAGAGCTCCATGAGCTTTTTAAAACGCAGGGAAAATTCAAAAGGTCGAATCCGTGGAGTGTGCAAATTTAGTAATTGCAACACTAGACTGTTTTCGAAATGCTTATGAAGAGTTCGGGCTTACCTGACCAGTGCTCCGGATAATCGCAGGAGCTCCAATTCAGAAATCTTTACATTAAACTCTGCATTTACCAGACGATTGAGCGCTATGTTATACGTTCTCTGGGCTTCATTTACTTCAAGAATACTGGAATCACCCAGCCGAAATTTTTCGATGGAAATAGTCAGGTTTTCCTGTGCCAGCTCTTCATTGGCTATTTCAAATGCCAGTAATTCCTGGTCTGCAGTAAATTGATTGTATGCCTGAGTCAGATCTGTCAAAATCTGTTGCTCCAGCAGATCATGTTGACGGTCGATCCTTTCTGTATTCAACCTGGCAATCGTGGTCTGATTTTTTCGGTGGTGTCCATCAAAAATATTCCAAATGGCACTCACACCTGTATTAAATGAAGCATTGCTGTTGGAAAGTAAAAAACCCGCATTCGTGTTGCTATATGAATATCCCAGTGTACTACGCAAACTTATGGTAGGCTTCTCAGTTGAGGTGATTTCTTCCACTTGCAATTCGCTAATTTCCCGAAGTCTGTCCAACATAATCAGTTCACGATTTTCAGACTGGGCATTTTCGATCAGTTGATTTAAATCATACGCATTGTTCAGGAGTCCGGACTCCGTCACTTCAAATGCCGTATTTAAATCTCTGTTTAATAAGTTGTTTAGAGCGACCTTAGCATTCCTCAGCAGGTTCTGGGCGACCGACCTTTCTGAAAGCTGCGCATTAAGATCTGTACTGGATTGTAGGAAATCAATCTTGGATCCCCGCCCTACATGCCATCGTTCTTCAGTAATCTGCAATCGATCTTCATAATAACCAATGATGGTATCCAGGTACTCTACCCTTGCTTTTTGCAACTCGACATTATAATATGTGGTCATCACATCTGTGACCAGGTCCTGAAGGGTCAATTGTGACTCCACACTCACTGATTCACTGATTTTCTGTAATCTTTTAAGAGTAGCCTGCATCCGCCCACCATCATACAGTGTCATTCCCAGATTGATATTCGTGTTAGGTGATATGCTACGACCAAACCGATTCACCTGCCTGCCATCCAGAAAGTTTTGATTTACATTATTGACCGTTCCTCCGATGTTTCCATTCCAATCGATGACCGGACCAAACCCCGCATTTGATCGGTACACCGCCTGATCTGCCATCCGCTGATCGAGCTCCACAATATCTACATTGTAGTTTTCAGACAATGCCATTTCGATAGCCTGCTCCAGTGATAGTGCATTCTGCCCCATGGAAAAGGAAAGGAACAAGCTGATCACAGGCACGAAGAAAAGTCTCATATTTAATCTGTTATTTCTTTTCGGAAAAGCTTAGAAAACCCATCTACGCCGATTAAATGCTTCGTGCAATGACTTCAATATTTTCCTGACGTTCGTAATTCTTTGCGGTGGTAAGATAGGTATACATGGCCGGTATGACATACAGAGTAAGACTCAGTGAAAATATCAGCCCGCCGATTACTGCTATCCCCATGGACATCCGGCTAGCTCCGGCAGATCCCAGAGCCAAAGCAATAGGCATTGCTCCCAGACAGGTAGCCAGGGTAGTCATCACGATAGGACGCATACGCAAGGTGGCAGCTTCCAGAGCAGCCTCTCTTATCGAAGCACCTTTGGCACGCAATTGATTGGCAAACTCTACGATGAGAATGCCATTTTTTGTAACTAGACCTACCAGCATGATGATTCCAATCTGACTGAAGATATTCAAAGTCTGATCAAAAAACCATAGGGCAAAAATAGCTCCTGCAATCGCTAACGGAACCGTCAACATGATGATGAAAGGATCGACA
>JAUILM010000876.1 GCA_030432855.1 Bacteroidia bacterium | reverse complement strand
GAAGTGCTCAGTAAATGGCAGGAAGATACGATTGACCCACTGGCAGATCCCGAAATTCTAAATCGATATATGCAGGAAATGGATTCAATAAATGAGGCCTTCCCTAATCGGGATTATGCCAAACAGGAGAATTTTTCCTGGAACTACCCAAAATACTTTAAGAAATATATAGATGAGAAAAAAGGAGGGTGATTATTGGGGATGCCCTGGGATTTCCAATAATTACAATTCTAATACTTGACAAAAATGAGAAAGAATCAAAAATGGTGGTACACTTTATGGAGCAGGATGACTGTATACTGTGTGCTATGCCTTTGTGTTCTTTTCTCAAACTGCGATTCACGGAGCGAAGCTCTAACCAGTGAAAGTGAGGTAAGATCCAATATCCTGTTGATCGTCTCAGAAGATAACGGTCCGGACCTGGGGTGCTATGGAGTAGAAGATGTCTACACACCTAATATCGATGGATTGGCGGAAGAGGGTATCATGTTTAATAATGCCTTCGTTACCTATTCTGTCTGTAGCCCCTCACGTAGTACGATTTATACCGGATTGTACCCCCATCAAAGTGGACAGGTTGGCCTGGCTACTCACCGGTATAGAATGTATGAGTCCTATCCCACGATGCCCAAACTACTTAAAGAGGCTGGTTACCGTACTGGATGTCTTGGTAAAATCCATGTAAATCCCGAAAGTGCTATACCATGGGATTTTCATGAAATAAAGGGTGCCAACTTTGCAAAAAAAGGCATGGAGCGCTATGCCAAATTTGGAGGCGAATTTATTGAGGCTGGTGATGAACCATTCTTTCTCATGGTGAATTATCCTGATGCACATTGTCCCTGGCAGCCTCAGGTAGAAGGTATGCCTGCCAATCCTATGACCGGAGAAGACCTGGATCAAAGTATGCCATTTACGGGCATAGATAATGAACGACACAGACAGCTGACGGCTGATTATTACAACAGCATGAATCGACTCGATGAGTCGGTAGGCATGCTGCTCGATACATTGGAAAAAACCGGAAAATCAGAAAATACTATAATAATTTATCTGGGAGATCATGGTGCACAGTTCTCCCGGGGTAAAGGCTGTAATTATGAAGCCGGATTACGAGTTCCCTTTATAGTTAAGTGGCCAGGTAAAGTGCAGGGCGACCAGGTCAGTGATCAGTTGATAAGTACAATTGATTTATTACCTACCGTCCTTGAGCTTGCCGGATTAGCAGTTCCGGAACATCTGCCTGGCATATCCCTCTTAACTTCCCTAATATCCGCAAGCAGATCTCCGGACCACCACGAATATATTTTCGCCGGGGGTACGGGATCTGCTTCCTTTTACACCTATCCTATGCGCAGTGTAAGAGACCGCAGATTTAAATTAATTAAAAATTTGATGCATCAACGTGAGAACCCAAAGTTTCTGGGATACGCTTTTATGATGTATGGCACAGGGACGCTGCCGGAAGAGGTTGATGCAGCATCACCTGATATTCAACAGGCGTACGAAACATGGAGAAATCCACCCGAGTATGAGCTGTATGATTTGGATGCCGATCCCTATGAGTTTAATAATCTCTCAGAGGATCCTGCATATACGCACGAATTAGAACGACTAAAAAATGTATTGGAAAATTGGCAGGAAGAGACGCTTGATCCGTTGCACGATCCGCTTGTTCTTAGTCGATTCATTCAGGAAATGGATTCGATAAATGAAGCCTATCCCAATAAAGATTATAATCGTCAGGAAGGCTTTTCCTGGAATTATCCCAATTACTTTAAAAAATATATCGATGAAAAGAAAGGTGGATAAATATTGGGAGATTTCCGTAAGAGGCGCTGTCAGGGTAAAGATTATAGCGATTGCTATGCTTTCTCTCTTATCTGCTGTTCCGCAGGAGTTGTTGGCTCAGCGCGCTGAGAAACCAAATGTTTTATTTATTCTGGTCGATGATCTGGGTTGGGCGGATATGGGATATACGGGTAGTAAAGTCCATGAGACACCACATGTCGATAAGTTAGCTACAGAAGGTATGGTGTTGTCCGATTTTTATTCCGGTGGACCGGTTTGTTCACCCACCCGGGCATCGATTATGACAGGCAAAGCGACGGCCAGGACGGGTGTAACTACCTATTTGATTACCCCTGATCAGGATGCTGAATATGTCACCAGTGCGTTACCTCTGGATGAATACACGATCGGCGAGGCTTTTCAAAAGCATGGATATGAGACCGGGTATATTGGAAAATGGCACCTCGGTTATCAAATGCAGCACTGGGTGGGTAATCAGGGCTTTGATTTTGCCGTAGGCGGCACAACTTCGAAAAATGATTGGAAGATGGCGTATCCAGATCGTGAGCCTCCTGTGGATCAATTGGAGACCCGCATGTTCAGTCCCCATTACTTGACCCATATGCCGGATGGGCCCGAAGGGGAATATCTAACCGATCGATTTACGGATGAAACTATTGAATTTATTAGAAGAAATAAGGAGCAACCATTTTTTGCCTTCCTTTCCTACCATACCGTGCATACACCCCTTCATGCAAAGCCTGAAATTGTAGAAAAATACCGGAAAAAAATTGAGGCAT
>JAUILM010000875.1 GCA_030432855.1 Bacteroidia bacterium | reverse complement strand
TGCCAGGGGCCAGCTCGACAAAATGATGAAAATCTGAATTTTGCTTACTATTATCCGCATTGTCTCCCATAAATGAAACCAGTGTAGAATAACTTACCAGCAGATCAAAATGATAACTGGAGTTACCGGGAATGTCATCCAAGACCCCAACGATCTTAAATGGAGTATCAAATCGATCCAGAGAGATGGACTGTCCAAGGACAGACTGGTAATTGCCTCTATTTTCTGGAAACAACAGATCGGCAATACGATATGGAATAACCACCTCATTTACATTTCTAAAAATGTGATCATTCTCCTGAGCCAACATAGGAAAGTCAAACATCTCAAAGAAATGTTCATCAACCCAGAAATTTGTCCCCAATTTCTCAACCTGATCATCTTTTGAAATAATGACATCACCATTGTATGCCATCCGTGTTGCATTTACTATGGAAGGAATATCCTCCTTTAGTGCAGGGCTCACCATCGGGTATGTGATCGTACCTTTCTGTATGGACTGACCATTCTGAAAACGCTCGTTGATGAGGCGGTAAATATGGGCACTCTTCTCATGAAACGTATCAAAACTAAGTTGAAAGGAAACGTATTGCAGTAGAAGAATACAAGTGGCCATACCAACTGTCAAGCCTCCCAGAAGAATTATCGACTGCGCTTTATTCTTAATGAGGTTTCTCCAGGCTATTTGTATATAATTTCTAAACATCTTTAATTTTTTATTCGTCTCTCAAGACATCAATGGGATTTATGGTAGCTGATCTGAAAGTCACCAACAGCATGGTCACCATGATGACACCAAAAGCGCCCAGACCTGCTCCCATAAAAATCCAGGCATCGATGGACACCTGAAAGGAAAAGTCATTCAACCAATTTCTCATCAGAAAAAATGCGAGAATGAATGCAATGGGCATTGCCAAAATCATTAGTCGAATGTATCCCTTTCCAAAAAGCACTACAATCGAATACAGACTGGCACCCAATATCTTTCTAATTCCAATTTCGCGCACTCTTTTTTGAAGAAGTAACAATGTCAGGCCTATCAATCCAATAATTGCAATAAATACACTAAGGACCGTAAACAGATACTGTATTTTCTCAAATGAAGCATCCATCGAATACTGTGCATCAAAGTGCTCGTCAACATATAACGGTTCAAAAACAGCTTCGGGAAAAGCTAATGAAAACGAAGACGAAATCAACGTTCGAAGATCCCGATCAGCATCACGGGTCAAGTGAATGGTATAATATCCATCTACAGATGGCTCATTGGCCAGATCGTAAAGTATCGGTTGTATGGGATGATGCAGTGATTGCTGATGATGATCTTCTACTACCCCTACTATTCGGAGATCCCATGAAAAAAATGTAAGCTGCTTACCCAAGATGTCGTCTGCATTTTGGAATCCAAGCAGATTCATCGCTCTTCGGTTTACTACGATATCTCGCACATCCGACATATTATTCCCATGATCCCTTTCCTTTGCGATCCAGGGTATATCATACACTGAAAAATAATTTCTATCCACCGTATTACGAAAGAAATTTAAGTCCTGTGACGTCCCTTCTAATGACACCTCATGCAATACTTCCAAATGGTCTCCTGGAATATATCTTGAAAATGAGACTTCCTCGATATCGGGATCTTGAGCCAGTAACCGTCTAAATCTCTCGAATCTTGACTGCATGACATCTGGATGGACTCCCATAGCTCCCCGAACAGCCATTAAATGCGCATCATTAAAGCCAAGATGTCTGCTATTGAAATAATCAGACTGCCGGTCAATTAATAAAGCCATACTCACCAGGATGAGAATAACACCAAACTGTACACCCACCAGGATTTGTCTTGTGTTCAATCCTCTGATCCCAGGCGACTCCAGACTTCTTCCTAAGGTGGCTCCCGTGGATCGACTATATAGAACGGCGGGAACTATTGCAATTGTCAATGTACCCACTACCAGAAAAATCATAAGCCAAAATCCAGGAGAACCCGAAGGGAAGAGAAATACCCCTGAATTAAATATTTCCAACTGAAATCCTCGAGCAACAAACGGCCTGGCCATTTCAGCCAAAAACCATCCCATACCCATCGCAATAACGCTCTGAAGCATGGTCTCTGTAAATATTCGCCTGAATAATTGTAATCTGGATGCTCCGACTACCTTTCGAATACTTAGGTTTTTTACATTATCATGAATGAAAGCCGTGAATAAATTGAATTGATTGATCCAACAAAGTATCAATATCAAAAAAGCTACTGAATAAAGAATCCAAATGATATTTCCCTTCCCTGCTTCTCCTATCTGGTCCGGGGCATTATCATAAAAATAGATATCATCCAGATCTACGAGATTCACTTTTTGATCCTCATGAAATCCCGATATAAGGTTCGTTAATTCTTGTGCTAAAACCTTACGATCCGCTGAAGGTTGTAAAAGCAGATACCCATACGCACTGGGAGAATCGAAGTAAGAATCCTTAAAAATCTCAAAACCCCAATCATCATATGTGCTATAAGATATTAACGCAGAAAATTGCAGATGTGAAGCAGATGGCGGATCTTCAATTACGGCTGCAACCTTGAAATATTTATGT
>JAUILM010000056.1 GCA_030432855.1 Bacteroidia bacterium | reverse complement strand
AAAATCATACGATAAGCAAAATGCGTTCGGTGCTTCCGACCGGGTCGATGAAGGATACGACCTGAGCCGCAGTCTGCGATCGAAAGAGTATCGATACATCCGTAATTTCATGCCACACCTCCCTTTGTTGCAGCCCAACTTTTACACGGACCAATCACGAATCATGGAAGCCCTCAGGGATGCAAGGGAAAATCTTACCCTGAATGAAGATCAGCTTACTCTTTTTCAACCGGCAAGACCCGTCGAAGAGCTTTATGATATCTCCGCTGATCCGCACGAATTAAACAATTTGGTTAAGACGCCTGAACATCAGGAGGTGCTGATCACCATGCGACAGGCATTAAAACAAAAAATGATCGAAACCTATGACACCGGTCTTATTCCAGAACCCGACATGATTAATCTTTCCCAAGGTATTACCCCCTTTCAGCTGACAACCAGTGGAAAAGTACCCTTCACAGAAATCATGGAAGTGAATGACCTCATGCTGAACGAAAGAATCTCTACCGAGGACATTATTGCTGGTTTAACAAATAGTAATCAACTGGTCCGCTACTGGGCACTCATGGTATTAAGAAATAATGCAATGGAAGATCCAGCTATAGACCGGGTATTGCAATCACTACTATCTGATGCATCGCCAACGGTTCAACTAGAGGCCGCCAGCCTTTTGGTATCCCGAGGACATCAGGAGGAGGCACTCCCGGTGATCTTTCTACACTTGAATGGCGAAGACTACCTTGCATTATTTGCAGCGCGGACTTTTCAATTTGTGGCTCCTCAACTCGACGCGATACCCGATGAGGTATTGGCCACTTTTGAAAAGCTTAAACAGAGAACAGACAATGGTCAGGACTGGAGTCAGTACTATGTAATATATACCTACTGGTCCATCAGTGAAACGCTCAAAGCATTTAATGTCAACATGTAGCGACCTTCCAATATCCGCCCCATAATCTCCCGTATCTGAAACGTGCCTTAAGTTCACAGCGTGTGATTGCTTTGCATTTGCACGGACTTCCAATGTATCCCGGTTAGAAGCCCTTACTCTTAGTGGGTGTTTTTATAGTAAAACCATAAGCCGTGGTGCTACTGCATTAGTACCTGAACCATCAGAGTTGGGTCATAAATATTAATCCCGGATTATGCATTAGAAAATCTATTACGGCCTGAAATGCCTGCAAAATAAACGCTTCGCTGGAGTTTTCAGAATCACCATAACGGTGCTATGCTGATTCTTCCAAACCTTCTTATTTTATTGGCATTTCAACCCTCATTACGAAGTTCTATTACATAATCCGGGATAATCCCACCAAATGCTCAATTCACGTTACCAAATACTCATTGACTCCCAAGTACCCGACATCTGGGAAATATCTTCATAACCGATTTAAGTATGCACCTTGAGAGAGCGACCGAATTAATATAACCCCGTAAACCCTCATTGAACCAATAACATGCACTAGATTCAAATAGAAAGCAAAGAATTTCGAATTGAATTTTCTAGAATCCAAAGGTCATACATTAATTAAACCAATAAATATTCAAATCATGATTATCGAAACAATATCTTCCCGAGAACGCGAGGTCATGGAAAAAATATCTCACGGATTGACCACCATAGAAATCGCCAGTGCCTTATACATTTCAGCCGACACGGTAAAGACGCATAAAAAGAACTTGTTTCAAAAATTATCAGTGCATAATGCAGCCGGGCTAGTGCGCAGGGGGTTTGAAATGGGTTTTTTAGAGCCTAGTTTTCAACCAGCACGTTATCAATTAATTTAGTAAGAAAATAAGACTCTCTGTACGTGTACCGATCCTCATCTGCGAGTACCATTAGGAATAACATTTTAATGGTTCTATTTGATGCTCATAGTTCGAGTTCTGGTTGGTACAGTTTGTCTTGGATTTTTAACTTTCGGTCTACTACGTGGGGTATTCTTTGGCATTCCTCCAAAATGGGCCTATATAGACTAATGGTTCATTACGGAATCGCCTGAAGTAGTCAATAGGAATTGGTTTCTCGCAGAGGGCGCAGAGCTCGCGGAGGTTAGGTACTAAATTTCTAAGTCTCCTTGAACACGTAGCACTGGCAGCGGTCTTAGTTGCAAACGAAATCATCTTCGCATTCCAAAAAATTAGGCAATTTGCGTATAAGACTGTATTATAGAGATTAAATATTCAAAGACCTATGTGATACCTGGTGAATCTACTATCCCATGGATGCCTGAGTCCTAAATGACATGTAAAACCATGACCAACAAGCGACAACTCGCCGCAATTATGTTTACCGACATCGTGGGGTATACCGCCATGATGCATGCCGACGAAAGAAATGCTGCTTTAGTCAGACACCGACACCGGGACGTTTTCCAGCAAGAGCATGAAAGGTACCATGGAGAAGTACTACAGTATTACGGCGATGGCACACTAAGTATTTTTAAAAGTGCCGTAGAGGCGGTAGAATGTGGTATAGCCATGCAACAACAATTTCAGACAGGGTTGGAAGTGCCCTTGCGGATTGGGATCCATCTGGGTGACATTGTCTGTCATGATAATGAAGTGTATGGCGATGGTGTTAATCTGGCCTCGAGAGTGGAAAGCACTGGCGTACCTGGTTCTATTTTAATTTCGGACAAGCTGCAATATTCGATAAAAAATCAAAATAGTATTTCCACGAAGTCCTTGGGTCATTTTGACTTTAAGAACATCAAAGACCCCGTAGAGATTTTTGCCGTGACTAATGCGGGCATCAAAGTACCAGAGCGGTCGGAGTTAAAAGGTAAATTAAAACAGAATAAAAAATCGATAGCCGTCCTGCCCTTTGTAAATATGAGCAGTGACCCTGAAAATGAATATTTCTCTGATGGAATTTCAGAAGAAATACTAAACGCACTGGTACGGGTGGAAGGACTTTCGGTAACCGCTCGCACCTCATCTTTTGCCTTTAAAGGCAAGAATATGGATGTACGTGAGATTGGAACACAGTTGGGTGTTGCGCATATATTGGAAGGATCGGTCAGAAAGGCGGGAAACCGGGTTCGCATCACCGCCCAACTTGTAAGTTCGGTAGACGGATATCATTTCTTTTCCGAGACGTATGATCGAACCCTGGAGGATATCTTTGAGGTACAGGATGAAATCGCTTCAACCATCACCAATCGCCTCAGGGAACACTTAACCGAAAAAGAGCACGAAGCTAAAATGGTCACTGCATCCACGCTCAATATGGAAGCATACGAAACATACTTGCGTGGATTGTTTTATTCAAATCAATTTGCGGATGACCAGGCCATGATTAAAGCCATACCGTACCTGGAAAAAGCTATCGAAATGGAGCCTGAGTTCGTGCTTCCCTATGAGAAACTCGGTATCTGTTACCTTTTCCAGGCAATGGGTGGAAAAATTCCTATGGCAGAGGCTAAAGTCAAGATGACCGCTGTATTTGAAAAGTTACAAAAATTGGGTATCGAGACGGCTGCCGGATATTTTGCCATAGGTATATTCAATATATTCGTTAAATGGGATTTTATTACCGCAGCCCAGGTCGCCAAAGAAGGACTGGCAAGATTTCCCAATGGGGCTAATCTCTATCACATAGCATCCACCCTATATTGGATCAAGAGCGACCTTGATTCGACTTCCAGAATCCATCGGGTGGGGTTGGATCTGGATCCCTTGTCTATAGAAATGATTTTCTATATGGGTGTGTCTTATTTGTGGCAATATCAATTTGAAGTAGCGACTCCCTTTTTCGAAAAAGTGCTGACCATGGTACCTGAGCATCGTGCAGCGAGGGAGTATATGGGATGGATTGACGCACTCCAGGGCCACTACGATCAAGCTCTCCGCAGATTTGGAAAACTGGAAGCCTTTGGCTATAGATTGCATCGATCTACCTGTTTGGGCTGGACCTACGCTAAAATGGGAGACATGCAGAAAGCCGATGAATATATTGAGGAAGTAAAAAATTATTACCAGCAATCGCCACAGGGCTTAAACCTTTCCATGGATCTTGCCATCCTATATACCGTGATCAATGATTATGATAATGCTTTTCACTATCTCGAAGAAAGCATAACCAATAGAATAGGATCTGTGATGATGTTTGGAGGAGATCCCCTCATCACTCCGCTCAACGTGGACCCCCGATTTCAGAATATGATTGATTTGCTGGGTGAGATGCCTGATTTGGATTTTTTGGAGAATTACCAATAAAACAATTACATATTTATTCTCTTCGATTTGAAGGGCTTAAGAAGCATTTAAGGTATCCTCGGTTGCAACCAGTCTACTCAGTAGTTGTCTGTTCTTGAAATGAAGGTAGTCCAAATTATTTTGGAAGTACAGAAATTTAGGGTGCCACTGATGAATGCCAAAAGGACTGCAATTATGATCTACGAATTCAATCTCTAGTTTCAGTTGATGCCTAATTCTAAAAACAAATTCATTGTCATCGGCGCAAAAACCAAAAGCGAACTCCTCCAGGAAACCACCCAATGCAAACAAATGTTTGGATGCAATTGCAGTCAAAAAATGAAAAGCAGATGCCTGGTATGTACCATGACTGTACCAAAAGTAAGGATTATTCAGAGCGTCTACCGACAGTATTTCCAGCAGAGACCGAATCGATCCCATCGCCTTATCCAATTCTTCTCCATTATATATGCTGCGGACCTCACTGTTCAAATCATCATTGGGCATACCCGCACAGGTAAACACCAAATAATTCAACTCATTAACATGGTCGATGGTATACTGAAGAACATTACCAATATGACATACCTCAGGATTCTGAATTATTGCGGCTTGTCCCCTGACCTCACCAAAACCAATATTATAGGGAATCGAAGGGTTGCAATAATTTTTGTCTCGCTTATATTTTGGCCCAAGAACAATGAGCTTTATTCCCAGGCTCTGTTTCTCTATCCATTCGGTGAGGCTATGTGCCGGGGAGCTTCCGTCATCTACAATAATGAGCTCCACCAGATTAAGGTCAAACCCCGACCAGTATATTGTTTTCATGGTGTACTCCAGCTGCTCTTTACGCTGATAGTAGGTCATGACAATGGATACCTTTGGCGTTGAGATTCTATTTTTAAATGCAGTATTTTCTTCAATGGTGATATCATCGTGATAATGGACATCCTTCAGGGGGAAAAATCCCTTCTTTGATTCATAATCACCATCTATTTTATTGACACCTATCCGTTGTATATGTGCATCGCCATGCTGTGAAGGATAGGCAAAAAACTGATAAAGTATTCGTGATTGGGCATCAAGGTCAGCATCTGAGCTAAAATGCTGTGCTTCACTTTGGTCATCTTTTACCACATAATATCTTTGCATCCCCTGATGTCGAGTTCGGGACACATAGTACATTGTCAAATATTCATTATTCTTATCATCACCTGAAGACAGCACATTCTCAGATAAAGTATAACGTAAGTACCCGGAATCCGATCTAAAGACTGATAACACCAGCACATCAGACTTTGGCGTCAATAACTGCCTAAAAGTATGGGAAATAGTGGTCCACAGTGGAGGTTTTTTCACTACTGGTCTTGTCGCTCTATACGTATGAAGTACTGAACTACTATGCAATTTCCTACTCCTTGTTCTAAATCCCAGCCAATAATCCACCAATGCACCAATATCCAGTGCAATGCCACCTCTTTCCTTAATAGTATGACAATACGTTTTGCCAAGTACACCTGCTGCAACCAAATAAAGACCTTCCACATCCTGATCAAGTGCCTGCATTACCTCATTGTGTCTCTCGGGAAAAGGGGGTCTGTAATTACTTTTTTCGCTCTCGTTTAAATAAGCATATTCTCCCGATAATCTGATCACTTTAACCTCTCGAAATCCATATCTCTCGGAGAGTATAGCTGGCATACCACTATGTGAGGTGATTATAGTACATGATGTCACATCAGAGAAAATGAAATCAAAAAGATTCCAATAATTTAAGTCCATGGGCAAGTGAGCGCTGGTAATGATTTGACGGCTTAATGTATCCATGTTGCTTTGTGCTACTTTACGCACCGCTTCATGTACATGTATAATACCCCGGGCACTCTCATTTCTCAATACACCCCGAAACCCGTTCAAATCCCTAATGACTCTGTTCCATCCGGGAATTCCCAGAATATCTGCACTCGCCATTGCGTCCTCCAGGCTACTCACAAAGATTTCAATATCGTTATCACTCAATATTTCATTCCCCCACCACAAGCGTTGGATTTTTCGGGCATCCACTTTGTTTCGACTCATTACTGCACCCAACAGCATCCCCTCTCCATCTCCCAATCTAATCATTGATGTCGGAGTCCCTGACAAAATTCTTTTTCGAATCTCGGAAGCAACCTCCAGGGCATCTGCAAATTGCATATAGGTATTTAAATATACCTGAGAGAACTTTTCCTGTATGAAATATAGATCTGAGAAGTCGATTGTTGCAAAATCCCTTATCATCCTTTTATTATGTCCTAATGTCAAGAACTCACTAAAAGAAAAGGGTTGTCGATCTAGAATTCGAAATTCGACATGCATCAATGAACGAATATCTGTGAGATAATCCTTCAGCACGTAGCTATTAGCTCCCCTTTTAATTTTCGTTAAAAGAAGATTTTCTATAGCCTTCGCCTCAACTATAATATTAAACCTATTTATAAATGCTGATTCACTACTTACTTCTAGTTTTTGAACATACTGTAGAAGTAAAATGACTGAGTCCCAGGCTCCCATGTATTTAGCCTTAGCCAACATATCCAGCAGCAAGTCCCAATCGTATACAACATCCTTCTCATTTAAGGCTACCTGCAGAGACTGACTACCACCAAGAAGGCAATGATGCAGATAATAACTTCTCAAGTGGGTGGCACTTTTCAGATATTTCTTACAGAAAGCCTTCGCGGCATCGATGCCTTTAAATTTTTCGATCTGATGAATAAATCCTCCCGTAAAATGTACGCCATTTGAAACACGTTTCTCAAGCAAACCAATTTTTTCCAATGATTGATCTTTCAAATATCGGTGACCCAGGTTAATAGCCCATTGTGTCAGGATGGGCACTGGTATCGCATCATCAGGTATTGACTGTAACAATAAATCCATCTCTTCAAATCTTCCTAAGAAGAGCAAGCACTGAAACCTAATGCTCAAAATATCTATCTGCCATTCCGGAACAAAGTCCTGGTGACTTACGAAACGGCTTAGATACGAAAGACATTCGACCCATTTTTTCTGATTGTGAGACAAAACGGCCGCCAGCAATAACACGCGGACCGGGACATCCGAAAAATCATTTCCCTGACATTCCTCAGAGACCCATGAAATTTCATCATGTGTACTACGTACCGATTTTATCAGGTGATTGATTTCGAACTTCGGAGGATTATATAGTATTTTACGTAGGTAAGACCCTTGTTCGCTAAAGTTTAGTTGAAGCTGAAGGTTTCTTAAAATATCCGTCCAGAGCACTGGATTGCTTTCCAGAAAATCACTTTTCAATAATAGCGTGATAGCTTCTTCATACTTTCCTAAAGTGGTCAGCAATGAACAATAGGACCTAAAAATATCCCAACGATCAGGAAAATCATGATAGATCTTCTCCCACAAATCCAACGCTTCGATAATACTCCCAGCCCGAGTATATAGATGTGCCAGGGCCATACGTCCTAAGGGATGGTTTGGAAAACTTTGGGTCATCTCTCTAAAACAGTGCTCACTTTTATTGATCTCATGTACTTTCTCGTACACCAGGCCGAATACGTGCAGCAGACCAAGATCCCGATTGATCTTTTTCTCTCCGAATTTTTCAGAGATCTGATCCATGGTAGCCAGTGCTCCATCATAGTCTTCCAATCTATAGAGGATCAACAAAAGTCCACGCCAGATATCCACGCTATCAGGAAAATGGGTCAGGCCCTCTTTCAGAATATTTCGACTTTCTTTAAATTTCCTCTGAGCATCATAGACTTTACCCAGTCCTGCATAGGATCTCGGACTCTCAGGAAATATGGACCTCATCTGCCAGAAAACCTCAATAGCCTCATCATATCGTTGCAAATACAAATAAGAGTGTCCCAGAAGATTATAAAGCCAGTTTTCCGATTCACCTCTTGCGATGGACTGCTCAAATACTCTGGCCGCTTCTGCAAACTTACGTTTGTCAAAAAGTTCCTTCCCAATTTGTGAATCGAATTCGGTCTGTGCCATGCGACTTGCTAGTTAGACTTTCCCCAGACCGTCCGATTTACTACATGATAATAAGACATGATAATCTTCATCACTCGGCTGGAAACATCCCTGGTAAAGTATTCCCGGGGAAATGAATATGAGGGCAAGGATTTTGTCATTCGTATGGCCGTCACTATATCCGCCTTGTCAAATCCCGTCATAATCATATTTCCATGTTCGATAGCTTCAGGTCTTTCAATGGTATGTCGCAAAGTCACCGCAGGTACTTTTAGAAAAGTCGATTCTTCGGAAATGGTACCACTATCCGACAAGGTGCAATAGGCATTTTTCATAAGATTCAAAAAATCAAATAACCCTACGGGATCCATCAAATGAAGACCCTCGAATAATTCTTGAGGTATATCCATGGACGCAAACTTAAGTCGTGTCCTTGGGTGTGTGCTAAAAATCATATTCAATCCAAATGTCTCTCTGCAAAAAAGTAGTGCCTCCAAAATATTGGTCAGTCGATCAGAACTAAGATTCTCCTCTCGATGAATACTCACCAGGAAATAATCCTGAGTCTCAAGATGAAGATCTTCTAGTATATTACTGGACTGGATCTCATCATTATAAGCTGTCAACACTTCGGGAATCGGACTTCCTGTAATAAAGACATTATTCCTCTCCACACCACCCTTTATCAGGTTGAGTCTTGAGTTTTCGGTATATGCCAAATTAATATCTGATATCGAATCCACAAGGACGCGATTGATTTCCTCGGGCACATTGTAATCAAAACATCGGTTGCCCGCCTCCATATGAAAAATAGGAATCTTTAATCGCTTAGCAGAAATACAGCACAAGGCACTGTTGGTATCACCCAGTACCAGAAGCGCATCCGGTTTTTCATCACTTAAAATTGAATATGTTTGGGCAATAATATTACCCATCGTTTCCCCCAGATCTTTTCCTGCCACTGACAATTGATACTCGGGATTAGGAAGGCCCAACTCCTTAAAAAAAATACTATGAAGATTGGGATCCCAATTCTGTCCGGTATGAATCACCACTACGTCAATATGTCTCTTAGCTACCTTAATAATCTGTGACAGACGAATAATTTCTGGTCGGGTGCCTAAGACAATTGCTAATTTCAAGAGTTCTGTTCTTTTAAGTTTATTAATATCGTAGCCATTCAGCCATTCTGTTTAGTTGCCCAATTATATAACGCCATATCAAATTTATTTCTCCTGGCGATTTTTTCACGGTCATTGCTGCTGACAATCGACTTACTCTCTGATGGAGTTTCATTCAAACGAAGCCCCGGCTTTATACCTGCCCTATTCCAACCGAACCGCGATGCCAGCTTTTCTATACTCTCACTCATGCGCTCTGTAAAACCAAAGACGGTCATATGATTCATGAAATTGTCTTTTGCAAGTCTCAAATGATCCTCTTCACACTGGCCCAGGTCAAAATCCACCCCACACAATTGCCTCACATAGCCGTTGTCAATATCTTTATCCGCATGATCTAAGGCATATTCAAGCATGGACATTTCCTGAACATTTGCGTGGAATTCGTGTACTGAAGTTCTTCTAACGTAGTGATAGTGAGAAATAATTCTTTCTACGGGATGTCTCAACAAAGTAAATAAACAAAACTCTCCTTCAAGCCTATGGAAGAAATCCATCCCAAAATGCCCCGCAATCACATTAAACCGTTCTTTTTCAACCACATTCAATCTATCATAATCTTCAATGTCCTTCCATCCATTGATTAAGAATATTTCATCTTGCTTGTACTGCCCCTTCAAAATATGTCGGATCGTACTGCCTCCTGCCTTTGACAGATGTAGAAAACAAATACGCTCCTTCGATATATCCATGACTTAAAATTGAAATTCCCGGAGATCTCTAATCTGCTGCTGAATGGATGGAATCTCACTATACTCACTCTGATCATATATAGTACCCAGGGATTTGTCAATAGTTTCAGGCAGAAAATACGGATTCACTGTACACTGCAGCTTGTATTCCTCTACAATTATTGACACTAAATCGAACTTACTCAAACGACCTGGTGAAAAAAAATGGCGGACCCCCTTCCAAAACAGGTCCTTTTCAATAATTTCATGAATCACTTTCGCTAATTGCAGGCAAGTGATACCATTCCAAAAATGATTTTTGTAACCATCGATAGAATCACTAGAAGAGCCCGCATTCAACACCCATTGCAATAGAGATCTCCCATGTACAGGATCTTCCCCAATCAGTGAACTCCTAATCACACTACAACCATCAGACAGGGGCTCACCTAATCCCTTAGACAATCCATATATATGCTCTTCATTAGGTTCAGAGTCCTCAAAATAACTGGTTGTTTCTAATCCATCAGATTTCCTGCCGGAAAAAACACAGTCCGTACTCACCTGAAACATTCGCGCTCCAAATTGCGAACAAGCAAATGCCAGATAATGCGGAAAAATAGCATTTACCGTCATGTATTCCCGGGCAGAAACATCTGCTGAAACAGCCTGAGGTACAATACCGATCGCATTAATAATCACAGAATGAGCATCAGCGTCCAAATCATTTAAAACACCCTCTATTTGACTTTGATGCAGTGGTTTGACTTCAAAGTCACTTCTATTGAGACCTACTACCTTACTATACTTTCCACAGCTCAGGAAATAAGCGTACAAGTACCTTCCCAGCATACCACCTGCTCCGAAAATAAACACCTTATCTATGCTCACTGAATTCATAATTAAAATAGCATGTGTGAAGAAGACATCCACAGTGGACTCACTTCAAACTGATCAATGGCTGATTTGAGGTCACTTATTTTCCAAAGTACCAGGGACTTATCCTGGTATAATCCCTTGCCTTCCTGACAATCTTCATTTATTATACGAATCGGTTTCGGAAAATTAAATGGATACTTATGGAGACTCAATGTTCTCCACTGTTCTGCACTAGATTTTAAGTCTATATTCTTGCGGTCATTAGTAAACGAAGTAGTTAACAAGTATTCACTCGCACTTTCCAAGATATTCTTCAACACATAAAATATATCTTCCATCGTTAGATGAACCAGTACGTCCCTGAGTATGACCAAATCATACTTTCCGATTTCATTATGGATCAGGTCAGCTCTTTCGAATGATATGTTTTCACTCGAATACTTTTCAACGTTGTATGAAATCATTGATTCGACGACATCGAATCCGATGTACTTCTTATTTGAAAAATCAAGGTGTTGCATCCAATTGAAGTCTCCACATCCCAGATCGACAATCGAGTGTACATCAAGAACTCTGAGTAACTTTTGTAACTCGCCTCGGACTTTCTGTGTAGAGGACAAGCTCGATCCCTCACCCGACTTACTTTCAGGGTCTCCCCATAAATTATCTTCGAAGGTTTTCGTAAACCTTTCCTCCACTAAGGAGCTAGAATCACCAAATAGCTTTCCGTATCGGTTGACCTTAATGGGCTTCAGATAGGGTTGTAGAAGTCTATATATCGCACCGCTTGAGGGTATAGATCTTGCAGGATCTCCCAGCTTGTTTTGAAACCTTTTTGCATTGGGATGCCCATTAAACCAATGAACACCGATGGTGTAGTTTGGAAATTCATAATCGGAACCATCTTCAAAAATAATATCCGTTTGAGTATACTCGAGGGGTAGATACACCTGATGCGGCAGCACGGCCAAATTTATTGCTCCATGATACTTCGTGATGATATCACTGGTATCAGGAAACAATTCCTTAATCATATTGACACCTATAGACTGATATTTTTTTACATCAAGATGTTGGCTACAGGCATTGGCAAGATCTCTAAAGAATGGATTTTCCGGCGATGAGGCAAGAAAGCCTATTGTGTAATATTGAAGTCTGCTCTCTTTTATCACTGGACAGAGGATTGTATCCACATGTTGGCTATCACCTTCTACATACGATGAATCTAAGGCACTATACATACTTTCCATGGATCTGAAGAAAAGCACATCAAAATCACACCAATATCCACCTTCCTCTCCCAATATCTTATATCTAAGAAAATCTGATTTAACGACCTCCGGTATGTTGTTACTAAATCCCCAATCATCAAAATCTACAGCACTTATTTCTATATCCAGATCGAATATCCAATCCAGATAATCCTTACCGGTGTAGGGATCTTTTTGCTCGAATGACTCCCAGGTGTGATTTGCATATCGAATGGCAGGCATATACAATTTCACACACCAACCTGGATTATGGACCATAAAGGATTTGACGGTCAAATATTGCAAAAAGGACATAGGAGCACCATCCCAATAAATATGCAAGACCCTGGGGATTTGGGGAGCTGCTATCATGGATGAGTAACTTTGTATGATTTTAACAAATCCAAAGAATCCAGATAAATATGTAACTCATCCTTTGACATTAGATTTTTAGCGCTTACCATGGGAAAAGATGGAAAACCTATTCCGTTTTGACTTGCCACATGGGTACCCTTGATCACATGTGGAGCCTGGATAAGAAAATATTTTCCCTGCCTTTTTACGGCAAATGCTTCTGTTTCATTTATGAGGCACTCATGCAACTTTTCGCCATACCGCATTTTACCAATTTCAACCGGCTGCTCATACAAATCAGAAAACAAACTAAACAAATCTTGGACCCGAAAAGCTTTTAAATCAGGAACGACAATATCACCCGAGCCTCCAATATCCATAGCGTCTTCTATCAGCTGACAACTTTCATCCAGTGTCATGGCAAATCGGGTCATCTCGGGATGCGTCAAGATATATGTATCGCATGACTCGGACCTACCCAACTTGTGGAGTAACGGTATGATGCTGCCCTTGGAGTTCAGAACATTGCCATATCGCGTGATGACAAACTTGACCTTGGGCACATAAAATGCCTTCTCAATCACTAGCTTTTCAGATAGTGATTTACACATGCCATAGACATTCACCGGGGAGCAGGCCTTATCGGTACTGACAAACACAACCGTTTTAAGGTGCTGAAGTCTATCCAGATTCCTTTCAATACCGTTGAGAATATTCCTTGTGCCCAGCAGATTGGTGGCGATACTCTCATGCGTGGCATACTCCACCCGTTCAATATGTTTCAGAGCGGCTGCAATGATCACCACTTCGGGGTCTGTCCTTCTCAATGCATTCTCAACTTGAACAGAGTCGCGAATGTCTCCCAGAAGGTTCTTAATATTTGGAGATTGAAATTCACTGTCCATCTGCCAGTGCTTCCATTCATCTCGTGAAAAATTCACAATCTCATTTTCTGACAGATTCCTGTGCATCATCTTTCGCCCCAAAGAGCCCGATCCTCCGAAGATGAGTATTCTTTTGTCTTTTAGTGTACTCACTATCTCAATATTTCAAAGACTTCAATATCTGAAAAATCTAATAAGAACAAAGATGTCACTCTCCAGGGTAAAACCATAAAATCACAACGAAATATTGGTGTTAACACAGATATAACACAGCAAACAGCTATATATACACCCTGCGGTAGAGTACCAGATTGGACTGTCACCTTTTCTCATTCAGGTAAAGATCCATAATACTTAGTACAAGACACTCTTTTGCCATGGTGTCTTGCAAGCTCAGTAATAATGGATATGTGCTGTAGACCTGGCTGAAACAATAAAGGTGATGTA
The DNA here is from genome assembly GCA_030432855.1 of Bacteroidia bacterium. Taxonomy (GTDB): domain Bacteria; phylum Bacteroidota; class Bacteroidia; order Chitinophagales; family Saprospiraceae; genus JABDMH01. The sequence goes on along the minus strand of JAUILM010000056.1, from coordinate 261 downwards.
CAGAAGCGCTAACGGCTTTTCGAAACAAGCTGCTACTATTGGAGCTAGTAGAATATGCACATGTCCCCCTAGTCAATAGGTAAAAAAACGATCAACAAGCACTACGCTTAAGCAAGTGATACTCGCCCTCCTTCCGAAACTCCCGGATGGACATACCTACATATCGCTTGAATGTCTTGGATAAATGACTGACATCGGTAAAACTCAATTCATCGGCGATCTCCGTGAGTGTATAGTCTGAATTTAATAGTCGAATTTCTA
>JAUILM010000874.1 GCA_030432855.1 Bacteroidia bacterium | reverse complement strand
TAGGTAAGTTGACTCATCATTAGGAAGCCAATGGCTATGCATAGACTTTTCATAACACAAATTTTTAAGTTTTGGTAATATCAATAGATGTCTTAGACAAGAGAGAAGGGGAGGTATTTTTCCATAAATTGATAATCTCTCACATGGTAGCTATCTTACTTAGCTATTGACATTGTCAATAATCAACTTGAATCCGCTTTAGATATGTGGAAGTCAGCAATCTTCATATCAGAGGTAAAGACAAGAGCTGTTTCTTACGCCACTTTCCTGTAATCCGTTATAACCAAATGCACCTTAGTTCCCTTTGTTCCATCGACTTGGACTGTTGCTTCCAATTGTTCTTTAAAAGCATCTATAAGTCGATAGCCAAAGGATTGATTTAATTGGTTGATGTCGGGAGCCGTCATGCCGATACCGTTGTCAGAGACACTGAGTATAAGTTGATTGTTTATTTCACCTAGTGATACCGTAATGGTCCCAGCACGTTTTCCGGGAAACGCATGTTTGAGTGAGTTGCTTAGCAACTCATTGACTATCAAACCCAGTGGTACTACTGTCTCAACATCAAGGTCCAGATCGTCAATATGTAGTTGTAGTGAAATTCTCTCCGGTGAAATATTGTAGGAATCAAACAGGTTCTGGCTGAGCTTTTCAAAATATTCTTGCACAGCTACCCCGGTAAAATTCTCTTCCTGATATAAATTTTGATGGATCAAAGCCATTGATTGTACGCGATCTTGCCCTTGTTTCAGTGCGTCAAGCGCATTTTTATCTTCGATATGTTCAGATTGGAGACTCAGTAGAGAACTAATAAACTGCAGATTGTTTTTGACTCGATGATGGATTTCACCCAGAAGAATTTCCTTCTCTTTCAAATTTTTAGAAATAAGTGCATTTTTCTCCTTAAGAATTAGTTCGTTTCGTTGTCGACTTTTGAGTTGCCAATAAATTAGAAATGCTATTGCCGCCAGGCCCAGAAGGCTTGTGATAAAGAAAGCTCGTTGTCGATTTGCGCTCTGTATCCGCAAATCTTTTATTTCATTTTCTGAACTTAGGAGAGCAATTTCCTGGTCTTTCTTTTCTGTCTCAAATCTTTGCATAGCATCCAACATTGCCTCATCTTGCTGTTGATTGATCAGAGAGTCTTTTGCCTTTATAAAGCTATTTAAGGCCTCCACAGCACCCGTCATATTTCCCGTTTCCTGATGATATGCCGATAGATATTCATACCCCTGCATCAGATCGCGATAGAGGTTGTTTCTGGATGCAAGTTCTATGGATCTTTCGATATTTATTTGTGCTTTTTCAAATTGTTTCTTTTTTAGAAAGGCATATCCGAGTCCAGCTGCATTTTGTGCTTCTTGCTGCAGGTCAAGTCCTCTTGTCAGTTTTGACTCAGATTCTTCAAAATGTGAAATGGCTTCATCCCAGTTGCCCAGCATTACATGGCTTCCTCCAATATTTCCAAGGGCGGTAGCTAGTTCAGTCTTTTTGTCTAACGATTTAAATAGGGGTAGGGCTTGAGATAAGTAGAAAATCGAGGAATCAAATTGCTCCATAAGCATATGTTCGGCTCCTATATTATTGAGACTGTTAGCGATCCATTCTTGATTATTTACCGCATGGAATTTTTCAAGGGCTCTTCGATAGTATCCAATAGTTTCATTGTGTCGACCGCGTATTCGAGAGCAGGATCCGATATTATTGAGGAGAATGCCCTGATACAAAGTATCATTCAGTGCCTCATATTCATGAAGTGCTGCCAGGTAATAGGTGATAGCAGAATCAGGTCTTCCCCCTACCTGATGACACATCCCAATGAAATTAGTACCCCGGGCCATCTCTGCCGGATCCCCTACCTGGTCGGCAATGGAGTCAAAGGCTGTGGCATAGGTCAGCGCCTGATCAGTATTTGAAAATAGAGTGCTACGTACCAGTGCATTAAGCTGTTTGATCTTATTGGTGTCTTGAGGTTCATGGACGAGTGCATTCCTGAGACTATCAATTGTATGGTCAATCTGACTCTCGGAATTTAGAGGGAAGAACATTATGAGAGCTGCAAATGCGATGAATTTGATCTTGTCCATTTAACCAAGGTGCTGTTACAGACAAGGTATAGATTTCTGTGGTTTATTATGCAATTGATTAGATACAGTTTCAGACTAATTCCCCATCTATAGACATTCAAATCAAAATTAGAAGGCACTCTGCTCAGATACACCTAGCATGTGACTTCCACTAGAACTGAAGGATTACTTTGGAGGAAGTGCCAGTGAGATTCATTGAGGATTTGGATATGTAATTCCAGGGGAATTCTGCCACCAAAAGTAAAATTGAGGTTTTTATAGCCTACACTCACTTGACCTGAGAGTAAACGCACATTATACTTAAGTCTGAGGTGTTGAATATAAAATAGTCGGTGAAATAGGCCATTCTGACAAGGGAGACAGCATCTATATTGTGTGTCTAAGACACCTCTTATTGCTTGATCCGGTATCCTGGCATGTGACCATTTCGATGCCAGTGTTCTACCCAGACTTCTGTGTGAGGCCACTTAAAAAACACCTCATTCAAATTGGACAGATTTCCAATTCCAAATACAGTTCA
>JAUILM010000873.1 GCA_030432855.1 Bacteroidia bacterium | reverse complement strand
GATCCAGACTGATTTATGTAACTGTGTGAAAACTTTTTGCATGAATGTTTCAGGTGTATTTGAGCTGGCTATTATCCTTTCAAGATCGTTGGCAGAAACAGACACTCTTTCCACTGATTGACTACTTAAGTCTTCCCATATTTCGATCATTTCATTTTGAGAAGTACTGACGTTTTCTATTTTGATCTCCCTGTTTTCGGTCCGTGGATCTGCCACAATTTTACTGGTATATCTGGCAATATCAGGCAATGATGTCATATAGGCGCGCGTGGAGCCATCTCCATATACCTGCACCGTATCAGGAGGTGATGTAGGCCCTAACTGACCAAGTCCCGTGGCCCAAAACTCCATGAATCCATTGTTATAGATCATCGTGGTAGGTATGTCTATCTCTTTTAGCTGCCTTTGTACTGAGGCCTTCAGATCAAACAGATCACATATTCCTGGTCCGGTTGAGATTGGATCGACACCAAACTCACTCGGTACAAATCGTTTTACACCTGCTTCTTTGGCTATTCTTGCTAAGGACACCTGTTGTCCCAGATGATTTCCACCGACAGCAGAAAGAATGATATCTTGACCAAAACATGCTCCCCTGATGGATGATGGGTCATCCATGTCTCCCTGTACGATTTTGATACCAAGTAAGGATAAAGGGTTTGTTTTCTCTCTCTTTTTAAAGGAATCTGGTCTTAGTACGGCAGTCACTTTATGACCGTCTTGAACCAATGCGTTCGCCAGATGCGGACCCAGATTTCCAGTGGGACCAATAAGTAAGATGTTTTTCATTCTGGTGGATCTTTTCTACCGTAAAGGAATATTATTCTTATTGCTGATCCAAGTCTTCTCGTTTCACTTATGGGTACTTTGGTTCAGGGAAATTTTCTTATGTGGTGTCAACTATTGTTTATGTCTTGAAATTCGATTCAGGCTTTATTTTCGTCATTATTGAATACGAGAAATGGCACTTTTCTGGAGTTCAAGTATGTCGATATTAATTCCCAGTCCTAGCCTTAATGTGTTTATATGGATGAGTATATGGTTCACGATATTCACGTAATAAATGCGAGGATGGATTATTGTGATTGTTGATTTGAAAACCGTTTAATTCCAAATCGATGCTATTCCTGAAGGCAATGTCAGCCATTATTGTCGTAACAGTGGCATCAAATCCAATCCTAAAAGGTGCCTTCATAATTTGGTTGTCCTGAGATCGAATTGCATCTGCAAAAGCTTTAAATTGCTCAATAAAAATTAAGCTGGCCGCATGCATCATATCGGGGTGTCCATTTGGAATTTTCGCATTTCCCATTTCATGGATTAGAACTCCATCTTTTGAGTACACCTCCCATCCCATATCTCCAGAGAAGATGGTAGCCTCCGTCCCATTGTAGAGTATGCCAATATTAGTATGTGGCATTGTTCCTTTATAGCCCCAGCCTTTGTGCGACCACTGCACCGGTAGCCCCGAGTAATCGAACAAAATCTCTTGATTGATTGGATGTTCAGCTTTAGGATGGGAAAAAGCACCCAAGGCCTGGATCTGATTGGGTGTTTCCAGATCCATCACTTGTCTAATATTCTCTAGAAAATGAATGCCCCAATCCGCTAGAATACCCCGGTTGAAATCATGTTGTCCCCGCCAATAGGGCCCGACTCCATCAGGCCATGATTGGTACGGCAGTTTAGGTGCTGGACCGCAAAACAGGTCGTAGTCAATGCTGTCTGGCTGATCTGTCACGGGTGCTGTACCATCTGGATTATGGATCTGAAACTGAATGTCTTTGATTTCACCTGCTTTTCCACTTTGGATAAAGCTCTGTATTTCAGTATTGAATGGACTCCAAAGTCTGGGAAAATCTACCGTTACCATATTTTGTGCTTTTTCATGCGCCTTCCACATGGCCTGGGCTTCCCGGATATCATAACTGATCGGTTTTTCCAGCCATACATCCAATCCTTTTTTACACGCATCAATAAATTGTAGGGCATGCCAGTGTGTAGGAGTAGCAATAACTACTGCATCCAACTGGGGATGTTCATATAGTTCTCTATAATCTTTATATGTTTTGGGCTTTTGTCTTCCTGCTGATATGACGATATCAAGTGCGAGTTCAATCGCCTTCTCATTTACATCGCACAGTGCCAGTACTTCAAACTCACCAGAAGCAAGTGCATGGGAAAGCAGTAAGGCGCGACCCCACCAACCGGTGCCGATGATGCCGAGCTTAATTCTATCTTCTTTAGTCCGGGTGCCTCGATGAATGAAGATGCCAGGGGAAGCCAGGGATGTGGTTTTTATAAAGGTGCGTCTTTTCATGATGGTTTTCTTTATATAGATGAGAAATAACAATTTTTGTATCAGATAAATATCGAGGGTAGATAAGTAGATATCTATCACATTAGTTGCATAATAGAGTAATATCGTTACGTTTTAGCATGGAAGTTTGCGAGGATGTCACGGGTAGAAATTCCTCCTCCCGGCAATTGATGCCAGAGGTGACCATGATTTTAGAAAAGAGATGGGCTAAATATTAGTTTATAAGAAGCTGCTCCACATACGCATTCATATCTTCCGCAGCCTTTAACCGATCGCCCCAGTGTGCCTC
>JAUILM010000872.1 GCA_030432855.1 Bacteroidia bacterium | reverse complement strand
TTGTCGATAGGTTATCCGTGCTAAGGTCTTCATTGAAGCGCTTGTAGAACTGATCCTGCACTCCCAGTATCACATCGATATTGTGTGACCCAAAGGATTTCGTGTAGTTGGCTGTGATATCTGCCTGGTAGTTGATGAACTTATTCGTTCGGAGTCCGAGGTTTCCAAATGAGTTTCCAGTCCCTGCCGTTTCTGGATCTTCAGAGTTGATTTCCCAGTAGTTAGACTCAATATTTGAAAAGCCTTTTCTCTGCTGATATATATAATCGAGACTAAGTCCACCTCTAAGTTTAAAACCATCAAATGGCTTAAACTCAACAAATCCCTGGCCTACACTCCTAAGCAGCTCGAATTCACCCACATTCAATTCATTGGATGCCAGATAGTGACTACGAGTACCAGGGCCATAGAGGCGGGTTTGATTCCATCCTCCTCCTCCGAAGTAGTTATCAAAAGGCATCGCATATCCTAATTCATTGCCAGGATCATATATTGGTTGCCAGGGTGGAATGACCGCAGCTCCCACCAAATCAGCGGCACCCTCATTGTCAGCTATTTGGTATGCAGCACGATAGGTGACACCCACAGAAAACAATCGTCCGATATCTGCACTTACATTGGATGTCAAATTGTATCGCTCAAGATCATCACCAATCAAACCACTTTCCTGATCCACATAGCCCAGTGAAATGAAGTAATTGGCTGATTCTGATGCACCAGATAGTTTGAGACTATAATTTTGAGTTAGTGCATCCTTATTTCGCAGTACATCCTGCCAGTTATAAGTCTCCGTGCTACCAATATAATAGGGACTCTGAGGATCATACTGTGGTGCAAAATTATTGAGACGAGCGCCGTCATCAGCTTCATTCCGGCCATATAAGTCTTCTTCCAATGAGACATCAGGGTTAAGACTATTAGTATACATTTCCCGGCCCAGTGTAACAAACTGCTCTGTATTGAGCAGGTCGTAAGTAGGAATATTTTGGATACCTGTCTGTACATTCAACTCTACCTTGGGTTTTCCTTTTGATCCACGTTTTGTGGTGATCAGGATTACCCCGTTTGCACCCCTACTACCGTATATAGCTGCTGCACTGGCATCTTTCAGCACTGAGATAGACTCAATATCATTGGGGTTAATCAATGTCCAAAGGTTTATGTTACCTATCAAATCACGGTTTGTTGCCGTTGGAGGAGAAATGATCTGACCATCGATCACGTAAAGTGGTTGAGAAGCTCCGTTAAACGTTCCAATACCCCTTACAAAGATATTTGGCCCTGCTGATGGGTCCCCGCTTGTGTTTACTACCCGTACTCCAGTCGTGTTTCCTTGCAATGCAAACTCAGGACTGGCAAAAGGAATCTTCTCAATATCCCTTGAGTTCACTGTGGAAATAGATCCGGTCAGATCTTTTTTGCGTCGTTCACCATATCCGATGACTACAACCTCGTCTAATGTACCTACGCTGGTACTCATGATTACATCCACGGTGGATCTGCTGGCCACTTCGACTTCCTGACTCGCGTAGCCCGTGTATGAAAAGACGAGTGTACTTGTAGGTTCTGGTACCTGAATGGTGTAGGTGCCATCAATATCCGTGACTGTACCTATACTAGTACCCTTTACCAGTACAGTGGCACCGATCAATGTTTCACCGTCATCTGCAGAAACAACGGTACCGGATACTGTCATTTCAGTCTGTGCACCGACCACTCCAAATGTGAGTAATGCGGCAAACAGCATCCATATCTGTTTGAATTTCATTTGTAAAATTTCTTGCATAAAGCCTGTGATTACTTGTGAGTGAATTCTTAGAAAGTTCAGTATTCATGGGGGCAACACTATCATGGCCTATGCTGCCAAACTATGCTGCCCTTGATTGATATTATCAAAGTGAGTTTCTGAGAATCAACCGAAAAGGATTGGATAAATGCATTCGCTCCCCACTTCTAATCATTGAAGCTGCATCTCGTCCCATCTGTTCAAAATCAGTGGAGATCACTGTGATACCATCCAGCAGGACTTCTTTGAGTGGGTTCTCATTGTAGGAAATGATTCCAATATCCTGTCCTACTTTCAAACCAAGGGTTCGGGATTTTTTGATAATGCTCACCAACTCATCCTCCATCATCGAAATAAAGACATCACCTGGTTGAAACTGATCCTTTTCTACGTCCACGACTAGCTTTCCTTGCATCTGATTTGCAATGCAGAAATTCTGAAATCCACTTATGATTTCACGTGGTTGGTAAGCTTTTAATGGAAAAATCAGCTTCAACGTGCTGTATTTACGTAAATGCGATTTGGCTTCCGTCAAGGCAGAATATAAATTATGTTCAAAATCCTGATAAACGGAGCCGTAGTTATCACCTAGTTGCATCATCTTCCGATCCAGCATTATAAGTTTGTCCTTAGGTATATATCGAATGATGTCAGCAGCCCTTCTGTCTTCCTTGTAAAAGTGAGGAATGATTACATAGTGTGTATACCCAGTAAGATTGTTCATGATCAACTGCTCAAACTGGTCAATATCACTATTGTAGATGAAGAAGTCGATCTTTGTACTTGCACCCAATTCTTCTCGCAGGGCATCATACAAAGTCTTC
>JAUILM010000871.1 GCA_030432855.1 Bacteroidia bacterium | reverse complement strand
ATCAGGGTGAACATAGGATTTTGGCGGATAATATAGCTCATACCCCAGATGATTGAGAAGCACTGCTAATTCTTCAGCGTGTCCATGGATGTCACCGATAATGTCGTAATATTGTTTTTTCACCAGCGTACCTCCATTTTTTCATCTTGATTGATTATGTGCTTGCTGGGCTTGGACTTCTTCTTGAGCATGCGATCCGGAATTTTGAAGAATTCAGGGCGGTGCATATTGTCGAGAAGATTGCTCAGTGAGCGGTTGCTCCTGTATTCCAGGCTGAAAGGTATTTAGGGGGGCGATGTTGGGATCTGATAAGTTTCGTCAGGCATCCTTCAACCCACCAGTATTTGCTACCCTTTACCTGGTAGACCCAGCCATCGTAGCTGAATAATTCGTAAACAAACTTGCCTTTGAAATAACGGGATTTACGAATTTCTACTTTGAATCTGTTCTCTTCGGGCAGCGATGCGCTGTCCAGCTTAACTTCTTCTCCAACACAAAATTTTGGTTTATTCATATTCCTCCGGAGGGTTTGGTACTGTTTGTAACAAGCAGGCAAAAGCAATCGACAGTTGTACTGTCTGGCTTTATTGCAGTTACAACAGCAATAGTTAATTTAGGGTTTTTTAAAGGGGTTTGGACAGCCATAGGACTTTGTGCCCGACACAGAAAGATTGCCTTTCCGACGTCTTGAATTGTACCACTTGAGGGTTGATGAGGCACTTGGTTTATTAGAAAAATTTAAATAAACCACTTGATTATACTTTCTCACTTATTTTATATAAAAATGATTGTGCTGGACCCGAAAGAAATGCTCCACCTGGAAGGAATGAAGCTAAGGCTTCTACTCCTAAAGAAAGGCCACCTTTTAATAGTGACTCTTTGAGAGTTGATGCCGTCAAATCCTTTAGATTCCAGCCACCGTCTTCTAGACGTTTTTTAAAATCATTATCCTTTTTTGCTTTGGTTTTTATTTGTTTGATTATTTTCTGTTCTATGTCCTTTTTCTTCAAATTTTTATTGTTGTAAAGTTCTAGGAGTATTGAGAGTTCATAGAAGTCATTTATTCTCAATCTGAATATTTTTGGGTTAAGTTGAGAGTGTAATAATATATTAGCATCATCTAACATAGCCTCGATTTCATTTTTGATAACTATGTTGTTTATTGGAATATCAATGTAAGTTTCTTCAACTTTAGAAAACTCGCATTTTTCTAAAAATTCATCTATGGCTTCACTGCGAGTTAACGTTGGATATTTAACACTAGCTTTTTCTCTTAAATTTCTAATTCTCTGTTGTGTAATTTGAAGATACTTGCTCAGCTCAAAATCAGACTTTTTGTTGTCATCCGAATATTTTAGGATTGCAGTGAAAAGGATCAGATCGATATCGGTTTTGCTCAAAGCACCGAATCCTGACTTAAAGCAATTTGACATAATAAAATCTAATGCTTCATTCTTACTATTGGCACTAATTATATTGTCGTCCTTGGTTATATTAGACATTTTGTCTCTCCATTTTTGTTATAAAAGCCTACTGAGATGAATAGCTAAATATTAATTTATGAATATTATGTAGTTTATCCCCAACCCAAATCAAACCCCCCAAACGGCAAATCCCGATACCTCCTCCCAGTAATCTGAAAAATAGCCTCCCCAATAGCCGACTGTACCGACGTAGCACGATCATGCCCCATCCCAGCCAGCCAATGATTGGTTTTGAAAAACTGGATATTGATTTGCGGTGGGTCTTCATTGATGCGTGAGATGGGGAAGCGGTCAAAATTGTTTTCTACTATGTGGCCGTCTTCTACATAGATGGCCTGGTGCATGGCGTCGTTGTAGAACCAGGCGATCTGGCCTTCGATCTGTTTTTTCAATGACAGGGGATTGATCAAGCTAAAGCCGGTTTCATGGGCTACGTCTACGAGCTCCAGTTTGAGTACGCCGGCTTTGCTGATGGAGACGGTGTGGACCATGGCGCTGATGGTGGCCAGACCTTCTGTTTCGGCGCCGCGTTCTTCCAGGGCGATGGCGCGGGCGCTGCCTTCGGGCAGGGGGGAATCCCACTCACTCATGTCGGCGGCCAGGTCCAGGGCTTTGATCATATCCATCTTGTAGGGCAGATCGGTGCGGGCAATGAGCTCGCGGCGGTAGCGGTAGGGGTCGCGGCCAGCGGCATGGGCCATCTCGTTGATAAAACTTTCCCGGTAAAACTCATGGGCGGCCTGGCCCACGCCGCGTCGGGTGCCGGAGGGGATAGGAAATTGTGTGGTGTGATTGGAGAAGCGGTAGTTGGGCACATGGTAGCGTGAGGCCGTATCGAAGGAGGCCGTGGGGCCGAAGCCGTCTTCCTGCATGCCGGTTTGTACCTTGATGGCTACTGGCCAGCCGTCTGCGTCCAATACCGCTTTCAGTCTGGCGACGCCCATGGCGCGATAGGTGGTGCCGATAAAATCCTCTTCCCGGGACCACAATAAATGAATGGGGGTGCCGCGATGGGCATTGGCGATCATGATGGCCTGTTCTGCCTGGGGCCCGTTGCCATTGCGCCCGAAGCCGCCGCCCAGGTGGCATTGATGCAGGTAGACATTGGCCTCCGGGATGCCGGTAATG
>JAUILM010000870.1 GCA_030432855.1 Bacteroidia bacterium | reverse complement strand
TACACATTTCCAACGGATCTACCTTCGATTCAAAAACGACTGGATAGCATCAAGCCAACACAGTACGGGAGAACCCGAAATTTTCTGGATGGTGATGTCACTTATTTATCGCCTTATATTTCCAGAGGATTCCTTAGCACCCGGAAAGTATTAGATAATGTCTTACAAAGAGGCATTGATCCTTCCCGTATGCAGAAATTTATTCAGGAATTAGCCTGGCGTGATTACTGGCAGCAAGTATGGAAAGCAAAAGGCGATGCCATTGATGAAGACTTGAAACGTCGACAGCCGGAGGTTAAAAAACATGAAATGCCGCAAGCCCTGGTAGAAGCAAAGTCGGGGATTGAAGCAATTGATCTCGCCATCCAATCCTTATACACTAATGGATATATGCATAATCATGTTCGGATGTATGTGGCTGCGGTTGCTTGCAATATAGGAGGAAGTCATTGGAAGGTTCCTGCAAAATGGATGTATTATCATTTGTTGGATGGCGATTGGGCAAGTAATGCACTAAGCTGGCAGTGGGTGGCAGGATCTAATGCCAGCAAGAAATATGTAGCCAATCAGAGTAATATTAACAAATACTGTAAGACAGAACAGAAAAATACATTTCTTGACACATCCTATCCAGAGCTGTTTAGCATGGATATTCCAAATATCTTGAGACCCCTGGCTACTCCAGATCTTGCCTTCCACCTTCCCAAAGGACAGGAGATAGAAATTGACAAATCGAAACCTACTTACGTATACAATTGGTATAATCTTGATCCACATTGGGGAGCGGAACTGGATGCCAATCGAGTATTACTTCTCGAACCTCAAATATTTGAACAATATCCAATCTCAGACAAGTCGATAGAGTTTATGATTAGTCTGGCACAGAATATTCCTAATTTGCAGATCTGTGTCGGTTCCTTTTCCAGCTTGCAAGGTAAAGCAGGATCAGGCGCCTTGCATTTTAAAGAGCATCCGCTTAATACACATTATGCAGGTACCCAGCATTCGAGAGATTGGCTTTTTCCCGTCGAGGGATATTACCCATCATTTTTCGCCTTTTATAAAAAGTGTAAAAAACAGGGATATGAATTTGAAGGAAAAACTATAAAAATCGGATAGTGCACTACCCAGACTTTTAGGTGTAGTCATGAATTGTTGTCGGCAGTAATAGGAATTATTTACTGACCTTGATTCCAGTAAATTTTCAAATTGTTTGTACTTCTTCCTGCGGCAATAATATCAATAAGGCCATCCTTGTTTAGATCGGCTATTTTTAAATCTTCACATGCCATTTCGTTCTTATCAATCCATACGCTTTTAGTATTATTCCAATCCCCTCCGACAGCTTTTATCAATTTAATACCCATTTCATTTTCTTCGTTAGGTTCTCTCCACCCGACTATGATTTGATCGTTGCCCTCTTGCAGAATATCGCCACAAGCCAATGCGTGACCTTGCACCAGGTTATTCAGAATATTAATTGTGGAAGAATTTACCTGTACATTCAGAGAGTTTCCATGAAATGGCTGAATACCTGCAATGAATCCGGCACCTTTTCGAATTTCACCGAATCCTTCCGTATCACTAATGACATAGGGATGTGCTGATACATGTTTCCATGCACCGTTTTCATGAGTTAGCACAATAGAGCCTTCTTTTCCACCAATTAATAGGGTGTCGCTTTGGCTTCCCGGAAGTATGTCAAAATTGTGGGTCAAATGCATGCTGCTATCCAATAGGTGTTGCTCCCAGGTGCCGTTCATTTGACCGGAATAAGCATAACCATAGATGCGCACACCTTTGCCCATTGCCTGAACATTGTCACGTCCATGGAGCGGTAGTACTACTAGCTGATAGCCATTGCTGGTTTGGGCCCAATGCATTCTATGTACCGTGGGCTCATGAGGTAGTTGGTGAGCAGTCCATTTTTCCCGGGGATCAGCCGGTGCCTCTAATACATGGACCGATCCGGATTTTGCCGGGTCTGACGTTTCGCCCGGATTCCACTGAGCTCCCACGGCTATTTCTACCTTTCCATCATTGTTGATGTCACGCGCTGCCAGACATACATTATCTCTTTCCGTTAGATTCTCAATAATTACATGTTTGTCCCAATTGGGATTTTGGTACCATACAAAGGCCTTCTTATCTGCGAGAATTATGTCATCAAGACCGTCACCATTCACATCTCCGATAGCGAGCCCATATCCGATCGATACACCGTCATCAATTATTTGGTCTGTGAAATGCTGACTTAGTAGATTTTGAAAGGAAACGAGTAAGCAAAGCATGAGGAAGAGACGTGACATGACAATTATGTTTTCTGTTACTTACAAATTAATAAAAGAACGTAGATAAAACACACTAATTAATTCATAGAGGATGGGAGCGTGAAGGGCAGAAAGACTATCTGGCTACAACCATCGTAATATTATATGTTACCATTAAATGCATATAAACTACCGAAGCAAGGTAACCTCACCGGTGAGTAGCTTGCGTTCTCCCGAATTCTTGATGATAGATGCCTGATATAAATAGACTCCGGGTTGAGCAGGTCGTCCCTGTGCCGAGCCGTCCCACAGGATATCGTTTTCATCCTGTATACCCGAGCTCATGTTGAT
>JAUILM010000869.1 GCA_030432855.1 Bacteroidia bacterium | reverse complement strand
CAAACCATTGGACATCCGGCATCATTCCCTGGGATAAAATTCGTTTAGGCTTATATGATTCGTCCACCGCAAAATATTGCCAGAGACTATACCAAAAGTCTTCTATGTGATCACAGGACCATTTCCACATCCCCTCATAATCTTCAAAAGAAAGATCGTAATGCTGCTTCAACCATTGATGGTAATGCTGAAGATTACTACGCTCCTGCAATGACTTATCCGGGGTCCACATGATCTTGGCACTATCCATCGTTTACACAGACTGATTTAAATCTAAAATATGAAAAGTAAGCTGTAGCGAGAAGAAGCTACGACGAAGAGCCAAAAAAGAAAAGGGTCTCTCTTCAGTGACCCTTTTCTCGTAACTACGGTAAAAAAGCTACGTAATGGGTAGCTATCGAACTTTGGGTGTGTTCGTAAAAGCCCAATATGCCTCCAGTCCAAAATTGGATAGTATTTCTTGGGTTTTGGACGTATTCGCTCCAGCACACCGTAGTCAGTCTGACGTACAGACTTTCAGTCTTATTAAGGGTTCATTTCAAGAATAAAAACAAGAATCGTGGGAATTCGATTCGAATGTGTTAGTACAAATATAGACTATTTTGGAAGGCTTCGACCCTGCAGGTTTTTAATTTTCGAATATTTATTTTCCTTGTATTTACATTGCTATAAATCGGGACATTAGATGCTACGAAAAAGACTTATATAAGATCGGGTTTAATTCCAAAGGTCCTACAAACACTAAACTTTACCCCTCGCATGAGATTTTCAATTAATTCGAATCCTTAAATCCTCTATTCTTTTAAAATTGGGTCAATTATTGTAATGCTCATGATAGTAGTCTAGGAAACTACTAAAACGAACACATTTTGCTGTAAGTCTTCCCCCTCCCCTAGATTTACAGCGTCACCATGAGTATTAGGGTATGAAGAGAACAATACTATTTTTCTCCATACTGTTATCCCTTTCCGGTTTCGATGTATTTGGCCAGATCGATTTTTGTGCCTATGACCAGGTAGAAAGCGATCTCAATTTAGCTGACCCACAAAGACAAGATAAGCAGGCTGAGACCGAACAGCGTTATCGCAACTTCTTGCAAGGGACTTATCAAGAGCATGGTAGATCCAGTGCCGTAGTCACGCTGCCGGTAGTGGTTCATATTGTACATTCAGGTACTGGTCCAGGTGCACCCACCCATCCTACAGATGAAGAAATACGTGACGTCATCACTACTTCGTCAGCCAGATTCAGACATATGCATATTGGACATGACACGTATCAAAATCCGAACTACGGAGCGGATACAGAAATCGAATTTTGTCTGGTTACGGAAGATCCCGATGGCAACTTTACTACCGGCATTATACGGCACTATAGTGCTCAATACTCCTCGGGTGAATATCAGGATGTAGCCGCTTACTATGCTGACAACTATGCATGGGATCAGGACCGTTTCTACAATGTCTTTTTGATGGAAGAACTGAGCAATGCTGCCGGTGTATATATTAGAAATTCTTTCCAAAACGTGGACTTCACTCTTTTTAATGCAAGTTCATTCTGGGATGGGTTATTTGCCCATGAGACAGGACATTACCTATCTCTGGCTCATACCTTTGCCGTACAGGCAGGTGATGATCCCTGCGCTAATCATGATTGTCTGATGACGGGTGACAGAGTGTGTGACACACCAGTGAAGGATGGTGCCGGACTGAATGGTGCCAATTCATGTGATGAGCCGGAAAACTCTTGCAATACGGATGAAGAAGATACGTCAGCCAACAATCCCTACCGAAGCCAGGCCCTCGGCGGCATGGGTGATCAGCCTGACATGTTGAGTAATTACATGGATTATACAGGTGGATGCTGGGATGCCTTCACGGAAGGACAAAAAGCCAGAATGCACTTCAATCTAAACGATGAGAGGCCATTGCTTACAGGAAATTCCATAGCCTGCGGTACGCCTCAAACAGCAGATCTTGATGCTTCTCTTGAGTTCATTACTCCCGAGGTATTTTGTTCAGAAATCATCAATCCCATGATTCTTCTCACGAACAAGGGAGCAGAGGACATTAGCAATGTGACATTGCAAGTTTATCTGGACAGCATCATGCTGAGTGACAGTACCTACCAGGTGAATGATCCACAAGGTGACAATGTCATATCACTGGGTGATATTCAAATTTCAGGAGGTAATCACAGTCTGTTGGTCAAGATGACTGCCGTCAATGGAATCGCAGATGATGACCAGTACAACAATATCAATGGTACTTACTTCAACTTTCAGGAAGAAGGAATTCAGGAAGCCGTCTTTGAGGATTTTGAGTCGGATAGCATTTTCCTGGACAATGAAGGTGATTGGGCGATAGGTACTCTGACAGCACTGGATTGCCTGGGTTCTTTTGGTTTTCTGCGACGCCCAACGGGAGCGTCAGAGGATGTTTTTCGATCTATGCGTATTGACCTGAGCTCAATCGACAACCCGGAGTTGACATTTACGATCAGCTGCTTACCCCATATGCAAAACATGACAAATTCACTGCAGGTTCTGGCATCATTGGACTGTGGTACTCCCGTCATACTGCATGAACTAATGGGTATTGAACTAGCTACAAATACACCAGCA
>JAUILM010000868.1 GCA_030432855.1 Bacteroidia bacterium | reverse complement strand
CAGAAGACCTACGATGAAGAGGCCCGCGAATCTGTTGAGTTCTACTTACAACCATTGAGTGATATTCATCTCAACTCACATTATCTGTTCGAAGCAGAAGTAAATGGTGATGGCCAGGCAATTCGGGCATTGTTCTTCATTGGGATTATCGTGCTATTGGTTGCTTGGTTCAACTATATAAACTTATCGACCGCAAGGGCACAGTTGCGGGCAAAGGAGGTAGGTGTCAGAAAGGTAATTGGCGGATCCAGAAAGGGTCTGATGACCCAGTTCCTGGTAGAAGTGGCCTTATTGAATGTGATGGCTTTACTGATATCTTTTGTGATGGTGCATTTATTAAATCCTTTCTTTACGAATCTGGTCGGAAAAGATATTCCACTTTCCTCGCTCTCTGCAGGACAGGTTGTCTTTATTCTGGGTGCCATATTTGTGATAGGCACCGTACTGGCCGGACTATACCCTGCTTTTTTGCTGTCTTCTTTCAAGCCCATTGCGGCCTTAAGGTCGAGTATCTCAACGAGAAAACCTGGTGGACAGCCCTTACGACAAAGTTTGGTGGTGATGCAGTTTATCGTAGCGACAGCACTGATCGCTAGCACCTTATTGGTCTATAAACAGTTGAGGTATATGCAAAATGCAAGACTGGGCATTAATATCGATCAGATGCTTATTTTAAAAGGACCCAATGTGACAGACTCTACGATCAGTAGTAGAAAAGATGTCTTTCGCCAGCAAATCGGGCAGTTGGAGGCCGTGAAGGGTGTGGTGGGATCGTCATCCGTACCCGGTCAGGCATTCGGATGGACAGCGGGAGGTGTTACGCGGCTGGGATATTCAGAAGAATTTTCTGAGAGTTTTCATGTGATGGTTGCTGATGAGGATTATGCATCCTTGTATGAGACTGAATTGGTGGCAGGTAGATATATGGATGAAGACATGAGTACTGATTTGGCATCCTGCATCCTCAATGAAACGGGTGCAAGTTTGTTACGATTTCAGAGTCCTGAAGAGGCTGTGGGAGCACAGATAGAGTTCTGGAATAACCGATACAAAGTAGTGGGTGTAGTAAAAGACTTCCATCAGGAATCTCCCAAGGATGAAGTAGAACCTATGATTCTTGGTCCATTAGATGCACGATCTTCACCAGGTTATTACTCACTAAAGGTGAGTACTGAAGGATTGGAAAGTACACTGGCATCTATAGAATCTGTTTGGAGTGGTGTATTCGGTTCGGATCCTTTCGAATACTTTTTCCTGGACGATCACTTCAACAAACAGTATGAAAGTGATCAGCGGTTTGCCAAGGTGTTCAGCATTTTTAGTGGGTTGGCCATTTTTATCTCATGCCTTGGTCTATTTGCGTTGGTCACCTTTGTGATCGAGCGGAAGAGAAAAGATCTAAGTATCCATAAAGTACTGGTTATCGCCATTCCCATTGCTTACTATTTTATGGATGGCTGGCTGAAAGATTTTGCTTTCCATGTGGACATTGGATGGGGTATCTTCATTATTTCAGCGATTATCATTCTGCTGATTTCACTAATTACTGTAGGTGCTCAAAGTGTTCGAGCTGCTTTTGAAAATCCAGTAAAATCATTGAGAAGTGAGTAAGGACCCCTTGAAAGAATGCGTATTCGCGCATTTGGTCAGGAATTAAAACTTCAGTACTGGTTTCCCAAAATCAAACAATCCAGTCCGATATCGGAAAATATATAATATATTTATATATGTAACTGTTTGATTGTGAATTCTGTTGTTTTTGGCACATCCGCTGCTTGTCAGTGTGTAAAGCCATAGCAATGGATAGAAAACTTACAAAGCTTGAACAAAGAAAGGAGCACTCCGGAAGATATCTTTGGACATTCCTTTTTTTGCTGGGGCTAGCTGTAGGCATTTTCTTTCTGAGAAAGATCATACGCCCGGGAATTCATGCAGATGACATAGTCGTCGCTACATTGATGCGGGGTTCCATCGAAAACACAGTTACAGCATCAGGCTATACAGAGGCAGCTTCCGAAATACAGATAAACGCTTCCATTGCATCCGAAATAAGTGAGATCTACCTCCGTCCCGGAGATCAAGTGAGTGTGGAAGAAAGTATAATGCGGCTCGATCAGGCCTTAATACAGCTGCAGGTAGAGGGTCTTGAGGATGAGTTGGCGTTGCGAAGAAACAATGTAGGAAAGTCTGCCGTGGAGCACGAAAAGAGAGTCTCGGAGTTACAATATGACAATGATATTCTGGCTCTGAATATTAAGTCCATGCGTGCCGCATTTGAAGACCTGAAACGGCTAAAAGAAGTCGGTGGGGCTACTGAAGAAGAAGTTCAAAAAGCGGCTTTAGATCTGGATGTAAAGGTTCTGGAGAAGAAGAAACTGGAAAATGATCTGCTGTTTAGCCAAAAAATCTTCGACAGAGATCAGGAGAATCTTGAATTGGAATATAGCATCAAACAAAAGGATCTCACAAAACTAAGGAGGCAACTTAACCAATCACTGGTTCGATCGCAGACCGATGGGATTGTCACCTGGATCAATGCCAACATCGGGGAGCAAGTGCAGGAAGGAAGTCCTCTCGTTCGGATTGCCGACCTTTCACATTTTCAGATCCGGGGTCAGATAGCTGATCGA
>JAUILM010000867.1 GCA_030432855.1 Bacteroidia bacterium | reverse complement strand
AAGATCAGCAGCCATGCCTTTCCCCATTCCATAAGTCTTCGTAGGGGTATTAACCGAGATAAAGATCATATCTGCTTCATCGATGGCTTTATCAACTTCCGTAGAAAAAAACAAGTTGCGACCTCTGGCTTCTGCCACTACTTCAGCCAGACCAGGTTCATATATCGGTATATTATTGACATCAGGATCATTCCAGGCTGCTATCCGCTTTTCATTCAGATCAACTACTGTCACTTGAATATGAGGCACCTTTTGCGCAATGACTGCCATGGTCGGCCCACCAACATACCCTGCACCAATACAACAAATTTTTTCTACTTTCATTTTCTTTCAGATCCTTTTAATTCAACAGCTAAACTAAACAAACAACTCATATTTGTACCTAAATCACCTCATTATACAATCACCTTTTCATTCACACCTTTTTCTACTGTAATATCCTGAAATAGCTCTGCATTCATTGACAACACAAAACGATTACCGATTACCTACTACCAATTACTCATCACCGACAACCTATTACCGATCACCAATTACCAATCACCGATTACCGATTCCCGATTACTGAGCACCGAATACCGACAACCGATCACCGACAACCGACAACCGATCACTATTCACTCTTCACTCTTCACTCTTCACTAAATAAACCGATCACCGATTTGTCTTGTCCTGAAATAGCTATACACTAATTGAAGTGTATATGTCAATCAAGAAAGAGGAAGAACATTACTACCAGCGTAGCAAAAAGAGAGAACGTTTTGATAAGCGTTTAGTACTAAAAATAGTCAGCGAGGTTGAAGCTGGAGTACCACGTAAACAGCTCATGGAGAAGTATGGATGTGGAAAAGCTACCATCGATGACTGGATGAGACAATACGGCTCAGCAGGATATCAAGCATCTAAGAGGGAGATTCGTTCAAACCTAGAAAAGCATACTATTGTTAGGGCCATTATTGAAGGGCACATGACTGTGGCAGAAGCGAAAGTCGCTTATCAGATTAGCGTATCTAAGACGATATATTCGTGGATTCGTGCATATCAAAAGGATAACGATATCTTTATTGAAGAAAAAGCTCCACCTATGGCTATCAAAAAGCGATCTACTTCTTCTGATATCAAAGACTTGCAGCAAGCGCTGAAAGACGCTGAGCTTAAAATAGAGACTTTAAACACGATGATAGATATAGCTGAAGAGGAGCTTAAAATCGATATCAGAAAAAAGTCTGGTGCCAAACAGTCCAACAAATAAAAGGCAACCATAGCGAGCTGGGTATCGGCAAGCTGTGTGGACTATTTGGCAAAACAAGACATGCCTACTACGATCATCTATGGCGTAGAACTGATGACTTGCTCAAAGAAGATGTTATCCTGCAAGAGATAAAGAACATTCGATCACATTTACCCTCTATTGGTACGCGAAAACTGCATCATATGCTTCAGGAGAGGTTATTCTCCCATGGAATCAAAGTAGGACGTGATTATTTATATGATCTTTTAGCTGCACATAGATTGCTTATCAGGAAGCGTAAACGCCGCATCGTCACCACCAATTCCAGGCATTGGATGAAGAAGTATTCAAACCTGATCAAGAACTTACCATTAGAGCGACCAGAGCAGGTATGGGTAAGTGACATCACCTACATTCGTGTAGGTAGTAAATGGGGCTATCTGAGTTTGATTACTGATGCTTATTCCAAAAAGATAATGGGGTATGGCTTCCGAATGGACCTGTCTACTCAGGGATGTTTAGATGCATTAAAGATGGCTTTGAGGAATCGAAAATACAATCAATCACTCATCCATCATTCTGATAGAGGATCTCAGTATTGCTCACAACTATATACAGATATGTTAGTGACAAACAAGATTGCTATCAGCATGACCGAAAATGGTGACCCATATGAAAATGCTATTGCAGAGAGAGTTAATGGAATCATTAAAGATGAGTTTGGTCTTAATTCGACTAATAGCAGTTTTGAGAAAATCAATCAGGTCCTCTCATCAAGTATTCAATCTTATAATCATCTAAGGCCGCATGCCAGCTGCAACTATCTTACCCCAGATCAGGCACACCTTACAAAAGAAAAAATGAAAAAGAGATGGAAGAATTACAGATCTAAAAACTACCTTAACCAACAGTGTATAGTTGATCCAGGATTAACCAACAGCACTGTATAGTTATATCAGGATTTATTCTTAAACCTGTATAGTTATTTTAGGACGAGACAATTTTCCAACTACCGATTACCAACTACACACTCCTCCCAGAGTGGTACCAGACTGCTCCCAGACTCCCTCCAGTCTCATACCAGAGTCCTGATGAAAATCTTGAGCTCGTCGAAAGATAACCGAAAGCCGTCATCCCACGAGCCGTCATTCCACGGATTTTCGAGGAACGATGAAAATACCGGGGAATCTCAGGGAAACTCAAGCCTAAAAAACCAACACCAATTTAAAGGCATCCCTTTAGGGACTGAGGGTTTCAAAAAAATCACCTAACACCAAGAACTTGGCACAACATTTGTATATTCTCTCACAGCGGAGGCCTCCACTACATTTTCTTTAACATTTTAAACATTTAACACAATGGCAACAATTAAGAAAAACTTGTTCATTCAAGGCGCCAGTGGGA
>JAUILM010000055.1 GCA_030432855.1 Bacteroidia bacterium | reverse complement strand
CTGAAAAGGCTATCGAACAGCAACTTGAATCCATTGAACTGTATCTCGAACTGGAGAATAATGAAGAACTCTTCAATGGCTTTAACCACATGGGGCAGATCCATCGCAGATTGAATCAATATGTGGAGGCTCAAAAATACTATGATGAAGCGCTCGAGCTTGCCCTGGAAACCCCTAGGACCGAAGATGATGCCGTCCTGTACAACAATATGGGAAACCTTCAGGGGCAGCAGGGCAATTTTGACGAGGCCATCGCGTACTATCGAAAGGCCGAAATCATTGATAGTATCGATGGAGATATTGAGGGTTTATCCTTTGTGGCTGAAAACTATGGTAATCTATACGGAAGAAATGGAAAGATTCCGGAAGCACAGGAATTCTTTCTGAAAGCGTTGGCGTTGCGAAAAGAATTGGAGGGTAGTCTCGAGGTAGGTAGAATTTACCAAAAAGTCGGATCGGTCTACAACTTGCTGGGGCAGCATGACAAAGCACTCGCCAGCATGGACTCTGCTATGTATTATGCCAGTCAGTCTGGTGCCATCGAGGTGCAAAAAAATATTGCACTCGCCAGCGCGATGGTCTATGAGAAATTGGGTGACTTCTCCAATGCCTATCATCAGATGGAGATCCATAAAGAACTTCAGGACAGTTTTCTTAATAAAAGTATTGCGGAAAAAGTAGCCACATTAAATGCAACATTTGATACGGAGCGAAAAGAGAAGGAAATAGCGCTCCTGAATGCAGAAAGAGAAATCGCAGATGCTCAACTACAAAGTACCCGACGGCAGATGCTACTCTCGATCACTGGCTTGATTTTATTTGCTATCCTGAGCGCTTTCATATATCGACTGTGGCAACGCACCAAGATTCAAAATAAAATCATTGAAAAATCCCTGGATGAAAAAGAAATATTAATCCGAGAAATTCATCATCGGGTAAAAAATAACCTGCAGTTTATTTCTTCCCTGCTCGGACTTCAGTCTGAACATGTCTCTGACGACACGGCACTCGGAGCACTGCAGGAAGGTCAGGACAGAGTACAGTCGATGGCCCTGATCCACCAAAATCTGTATCAGGAAGAAAACCTTACGGGAGTAGAAGTCAAGGAATATTTTGTCAAATTGATACGAAATCTATTCGACTCTTATAATATTCGGAAAGGGTCAATCGACTTAAAATTAGACATCTCCCCTCTAAACCTGGACGTGGACACTGTGATACCCATTGGCCTAATAGTGAATGAGCTCATCAGCAATTCACTTAAATATGCTTTCTCTGATGTCCAAAAAGGCATTATATCGGTCTCCCTCATGGAGGCAAACAATCAATTAGTTTTAAAAGTCGAGGATAATGGAAAAGGTATTTCCAATAGTGCATTGAATGCATTAGGTGACTCTTTTGGATATCGCCTGATACATGTCTTAAAAGATCAATTGCATGCAACACTTGACATAAATAATGAAGAGGGTACACAGGTCACTATGTTGATAAAAAAATATATACTGGCAGCCTAAAGAGAAGGGATGAAAAAATTTGTGGAATAGAAATCGAATAATCATCTTTCAGAACCCGCTCATCGAACAAAATGTCTCCGTTGAAAGTAACTCAGGCATATTTCAATTATTAAATCACTACAAGATGAGACATACACTAAAAAGACTGCTACCCCTACTGATTCTGACGCTATCTATTCTTCCATTTTCTTCTAACGCATCCACCTCCTCCATTGGTGATGAGTACAACATGAAAGAAAATGAAACCCGAGAGGCTTACCTCGACCGACTACAACTGAAAGCGGATGACATTATGGCATCCTTAAAAGATTTAAAGAAAGAGAAAAGAGTGGCAGATAGTCGAGCAGAGAAAAAAGCAATCAAAGCAGAGGCAAAGGCATTGAAGGCGGATCTGGAAGCCCTGGATGCTAAAGCAC
Source organism: Bacteroidia bacterium (assembly GCA_030432855.1). Lineage (GTDB taxonomy): Bacteria > Bacteroidota > Bacteroidia > Chitinophagales > Saprospiraceae > JABDMH01. The sequence goes on along the minus strand of JAUILM010000055.1, from coordinate 12,390 downwards.
AGGCCGTCAGTGGCGGTATCTATATTGGAAGTGGAGCTCTGATAGTCATTTTGCTTTTGATCTTGCTACTCTAATCTTCCACAGATTCAAAATATACTTTGAAATAGGATTGTCACCGGCAGTCCTATTTCTTTTTTGCAACCACTCGAAGCAATTACTAATTTTTTGTCTAACTTTTAACAACAAATTGTTGAACATTTTAACAATGTTTGAGGTTTATAAGACAAATCAAAAATCTTAAAGCAATGAGACTTCTTTACATCTTCGTGTGCACACTCTTACTCTCTACCTGGTCACTGGCGCAAAATACAGTTGCAGATATAGTGATCAACAGTCCGGATCACGAGACGCTGGAAGCTGCAGTAATCACCGCTGATCTCGCCGAAACACTCTCGGGCGAGGGTCCTTTCACTGTATTTGCTCCAACAGATGATGCTTTCGCCGCTTTACCCGATGGTCTGCTGGATTCTCTCCTCACAGATACTTTATCACTCAGAGACATCCTGTTATACCATGTGGTAGGTGCAGAAGCAAGGTCAACCGATCTCTCAGATGGTCAAATGGTCACTACAGTGCTAGGGAAAAACATTTCAATTTCCATTAGCGGAGATACGGTCATGATCAATGATGCGATGGTGACTGTAGCCGATCTGGAAGCAGATAATGGAATTGTACATGTCATCGACGCGGTTCTGGTACCTCCACGTATCACAGTAGTCGATGTCGTAGTGGGAAGTGAAGATCATGAAACATTGGAGGCTGCGGTAATTGCCGCGGATCTCGCGGGCACATTGTCCGGAGATGGTCCCTTTACTGTGTTTGCTCCTACTGATGATGCCTTTGCCGCATTGCCGGATGGACTTCTTGACACCCTACTGGCCGATCCCAGTGGTGATCTGACTGACATTCTATTATACCATGTTATAGGTGCTGAAGTGCTCTCCACCGATCTCACAGACGGGATGCAGGCAACAACCTTGCTGGGAAAAGATATCATGGTCACTATAAATATGAATGGTGTATTTATCAATGAAGCTCAAGTCACAGTGGCAGACATTGAGACAGATAATGGAGTGGTGCACGTCATTGACGCAGTACTTGTACCACCAGTCACCACCGTAGTCGATGTGGTGGTGAATAGTCCTGTTCACGAAACGCTGGAAGCTGCCGTGATAGCAGCAAACCTTGCGGAGACGCTTTCAGGAGACGGTCCTTTTACGGTTTTTGCACCCACTGACTCGGCATTTTCACTCTTACCTGCAGGTATGATTGAAAATCTCCTTGCAGACCCTAGTGGAGATCTTACAGACATTCTACTATATCATGTTTTGGGAGCAGAAGTGTTGTCTTCGGATCTGTCAGATGGTATGACAGCGACTACATTGCTGGGAGAAGACATTACAGTTTCTATTAATATGAATGGTGTATTTATCAATGATGCTCAGGTCACTGTCGCAGATATTGAGACGGATAATGGTGTCGTACATGTGATTGATGCAGTGCTCGTACCACCAGTCACCACAGTAGTAGATGTTATAGTAAATAGCCCCGACCACGAGACACTGGAAGCTGCTGTGTTGGCTGCAGATCTTGCAACAACGTTGTCAGGTGAAGGTCCTTTTACCGTGTTTGCTCCAACCGATGCCGCATTTGACATGCTACCCGAGGGTGTGCTCGATACGTTGCTCACAGATCCCAGTGGTGACCTTACGGATATTCTGCTTTACCATGTAGTAGGTGCAGAAGTGCTGTCTACAGATCTGTCTGATGGAATGACAGCCATGACATTGCTGGGAGAAGAGATAACAATTAGTATCAGTGGAGACACAGTTTTTATTAATGACGCCATGGTTACTGTCGCAGATATTGCAACAGATAATGGTGTGGTACATGTTATTGATGCTGTGCTTCTGCCACCTGCACCACTTAACAATTCGGTGGCAGATATAATTGCAAACAGTGAGGTACACAATACCCTCGAGGCTGCTATTGATGCAGCCGGTTTGACCAGCACGCTGGACTCAGAAGGATCATTCACCGTTTTCGCCCCTACCGATGATGCTTTTGCAGCCCTTCCGGCGGGCCTTCTGGATACTTTGCTAGCTGATCCATCTGGCGACCTTACACAAATCCTTCTTTACCATGTTTTGGGTGATGTGGTGCTCTCGACGGATCTCTCCGATGGTTTAGAGGCTACGACTTTGCAAGGTTCAGCTGTGACAGTATCCATTTCCGGAGACACCGTAATGATTAATGACGCGATGGTTACCATCGCAGACATTGAAGCAGATAATGGAGTCGTTCACGTGATTGACGCGATTCTACTTCCAGACCTCACCACTTCTGTCCAGCTTCTAGGTGATCAGGACATAAATATCCAGGTATTTCCTAATCCCAGCAGCACGTACATGGAAGTAAATATTTTAGACCAAAATTTCAACTTCGAGGATGTGCAGTTGACCCATATAAGTGGTCAATCGATCTATAATAATTTTATCGATAACAACACACATACCATCTATACCAGTCAATTCCCCAAAGGCACCTATCTCCTGCAACTGACCGGCGATCAGGTGATTTACCAGAGATTAGTAGTAATTCAATAAGACTATTAAATCCGTCAGACAATGGAGGCTGTCTCACACTGGACAGCCTCTTTTTTTATGCTCACGCTGATCATTATTATGACCAAGATCTCTGCATAGTATGGCATATATCATCCTGCATTAATTGATTAGGATTGATATTTAATAGTCAACTATGAGAAATGAATCCACTAGAGCTCTTTCGGCAATGGACTGAAGCATATCCTTCCACAATAGGACTCATAAAATACCTTCTATGGGTTGTCGCCATCCTGATTGTGGTCCAGTTTCTAAGAAGATTTCTCAGGAAAAATCTTCCCAATACCAGTACTAGATATAAATCTCAGAAGGGGATCGAACTTATCGGGTACATCCTATTGGTTTTAATATCCCTCTCTTACTTCACGGGTACTATTCGAGACCTTACACTGGCCATTGGACTGCTCACTGCAGGCATCACTATTACACTACAGGAGTTGATACTGAGTATTGCCGGGTCGATCTACATCTTTTTCAGTAAAGTATATAAACCCGGTGATCGCATCGAAATCAATGGTATCAAAGGTGATGTCATTGATATTGATAGTATCTACACTACCATGATGGAAATCGGTCAATGGATCAGCAGCGACAATTATAGTGGACGGATTGTGAAATTGAGCAACGCATTTGTTTTTCGGGGTCCTGTGTATAACTATTCCAAAGACTTTCCCTTCATCTGGGATGAAATAAATATACCGATTCGCTATGGATCAGACATGGAATTGGCCCAGAAAATCATACTGGAAAGCGCCCATAGTATATTGACTGAGTATGTATCTCAATCCATTGAAAAATGGAAGGAAATAGTACAAAAATATTACATCGAAGACGCGGTTGTACAGCCCACTCTATCGCTTTCGATGACAGACAACTGGATGCAGTTTAATCTTCGATTTATTTCTGATTACCGCAAAAGAAGAAAAACAAAAAATGAACTCCATCAGAGCATTGCGAAAGCCATTCAGTCAACTCATGGAACAGTAGCTCTGGCATCTACCACCTTTGAAATCGTAAATATCCCTAAAATTAAAATCGAACAAAATGACTAATAGCCGATATATAAAATCGTTCAAGGCCATTCATACGGTCCGGTAAAGCCCGTGCCTGGAAATCACTGTAAACACATATATCATAAGGAATTATAGTGAGCTCACTCCGAAAAGTATCAATTTCACAAAAATGAGGCATTTTGAATGAGATTTGCACTTTTTCGAGATTCGGCTGCCTGAGTATCAGTGAATTGAGAAAAACGGAAAAATCGGCAAAAGGGCCATATTTGATTTGACTACCTGTTCGGACTGGGCTCACTAATGTTTCGTAAAACCTGGATGCACTGGATAAGGGTATAGAAAACATTTTACTGGCAGAATCCACCTCCATGGCATCAAAAAATTAACTTCTCTCGTTCTTAGTGGAATAGACAGACTATGCTGACCCTATTTCATACCATCGCAAAAGTGACATGCATGCTTATCGTCCTCAGTCTGATGCTGGCGTGCGAAAAAGAAAATGCTGGTGGTAGTGACTGCCGGATGTGCCATCTGTCTGAACTTGCCGCTGAGGATTGCCTGGTGGAAAGTCTGAATCGGCATGTGTTACATTTTGATCTCCGGCCCAGGTCACAGGAAACTCGTCAAAAGCATTTAGAGATTCTGGCTTCCTGGTTGTCCAATCAACGATGTATATCTTCTACTGAAGTGATCTGTAACTCATGTGTTTATACCGAGCCACCCATCAGCGAAATTCTTGTAGTCAGCAATGGGCCCGCTAAGGATAGTCTCATTCTGGATGTCCGAATGTCCACTCCACTTGCAATTTCGGGCGTTCATTATAATCCGTGAGCTGCACTCTCTTTTGGTGCATTGCAAGTAAAACAAGACTTTTGCTGAAAATCATTGTACATGTCCCCTCGGATTCGAAAAATTGAAGCCAGCGACTTCCCTACTCTACTGGAATTGTTTGAAGAATTTGCACATTTTGAGAAAACCCCGGAAAAAATGACCAATACTTTGGACAAAATAAAAGCTCAGCAAGAATTTCTCAAGGGATTCATTGCGGAGGATAATGGCACGATTGTAGGCTACTGCACCTACTTTTTCACCTATCATACCTGGACGGGGAAATGTATTTATCTGGATGATTTATATGTAAAACCGGGGTCCAGAGGCAAGGGCTTTGGCGCCGAGTTGATGCAAAATGTAATTAAGGTGGGTAAAAAAGAGGACTGTGCTCAGCTGCGCTGGCAGGTGAGTCGTTGGAATGCTCCCGCCATAGACTTTTATGATCAGTTAGGGGCTGAGATCGATGATGTCGAAATGAACTGCACGCTGTCTTTGATCTAGATCGTGTCTTTTTCACATGAGTTGGTCCCTTACATCATTCGAGAAGCACACCGCCCATATTTACGAAATGTATCCTCTATTATAAGTCTGTGTAAAGTCTGATCAGTGGCGAGATGGCGCCTATCATTTTTTGATACTTTTCGCCCCACACATCAATCAGCACTTTATGAAAAGACTAATACTACCCTTATTTGTTATATTCTTTTTCACCCAATTCTCCTCGGCTCAGGAAATGTTATCTCGCTATATTATGGTGACTGACACAGTAGAGGATGAAGGTGTGATTTTTGCTGCGTCATCTGATGATGCCGAGCAGGAGAACGATGAAATCGATGCCCTTTTTGATGACGACATTGATGCCGGATGGGAAGGAGCACCTGAAGATCAAAATATTCTTACCTGTGGTATGCGATTTAGAAATATCTCCATTCCTTCAGGAGCCACTATAGACTCAGCTTTTATAATTGTGTCTTCTCACGAGGCGAAATCTGCAGATGATGTGGCGGAACTCACCATTTATGGTGAAGCCACCGATCATGCAGAAACATTTACTGAAGATGCCCTTATCGATGTAAGACCTTCCACTACGGCTACGGTAGAATGGACTGTTGCCGAAGAATGGGAACTTTGGGGAACGTATCAGACACCGGACCTCAGGGCCATAGTGCAGGAAATCATTGACCGTGATGGATGGATGTCGGGAAATGCGATGGCATTTATTGTGCTGGGTAAAGATCAGGGACCCAGCGACCTTGAAAATGCCCGGGAGTGGGAGGCTTTTGAAAACATAGCAGACCCCGAAGACGGCGGGGATGGACAAAATCATCCTGAGCGAGTACCTCAATTACTAGTCTATTATTCATCACCGGCCTCCATGCTCGAAACGCGTATCATGGTGACTGATACAGTAGAAGATGAGGGTGTGGTATTTGCCGCTTCTTCTGATGATGCTGAGCAGGAAAATGACGAAATCGATGCACTCTTTGATGATGACATTGACGCAGGATGGGAAGGTGCACCTGAAGATCAAAACATTTTGACAGCCGGAATGCGCTTTAGAAACCTAAACATACCGCAGGGTGCCACTATTGATTCTGCCTATATCACCGTATGGTCTCATGAAGCCAAGACCACGGATGACGTGGCCGAACTGATGATATATGGAGATGCGGTAGCTAATGCCGTGACTTTTACCGAAGATGCATTGATTACTGATCGACCTTCTACGCAGAACGTGGTTGCCTGGACAGTGGATCAGGAATGGGGTCTTTGGGAACCCTACCGAACTCCCGATCTCTCTTCCATAGTGGAAGAAATTGTGGCGAATCCAGACTGGATAGCGGGCAATGCTATGGCTTTTGTCTTTCAGGGTCTGGATCAGGGTCCAAGTGACCTAGAAAATGCTCGTGAATGGGAATCATTTGAAAATATTGCAGATCCTGAGGATGGAGGTGACGGACAAAATCATCCTGAAAGAGTACCCATGCTCACCGTACACTTTTCTAACAGTACGACTTCACTAAAGCTAGTGCAGAAGGTAGCACTCCCTCTAAAGGTATTTCCAAATCCGGTACGGGATAATGACATTGCTGTAACGTTGGAAAATGATAGTCCGGCGCTTTTGAGAGTAATTGATATTCAGGGGAAAATCCTTATGGAACGAGCCTTACGTGAACAGAAAACTTTGACGCTTAATGCACGGACCTGGGCAAAAGGATCTTACCTGGTGCAGGCATTGCAAAATGGTAAAATCTATAGTCAAAAAGTATTGGTTCAATAGAAATACCGACTGATCTCAGACATGGATTTCCATGAATTTAAATTTCATTAAGGACTTAATACCGAAATGAATGCTGTTCTTTCGAAAACACATGGGTGATATACTTACATCCCTTCATCAGATACGAAAAATCAGGAGTGTTATACTCCTGATTTTTCTCTTTTGTATTTCCACAGTATTATCTTCTCAAACCAGAGGAGTACTTAAAGGTGGTGTTTTTGACCAGCATTCCGGAGACGCCCTGACGGGAGCCACTATTCAGGCCCTTGGCACTACACAGGGTACCGTTTCAGATTTGGACGGTCAGTTTATCCTGACCGAATTATCAGGATCCAGCGTGCAAATTGAAGTCTCTTATGTAGGATATCTCACTGTCACAAAGACCTTCAATCTTACATCACCACATGACCTTCAAGACATTGAAATAAAGCTCGAATCCACTACCGCTGATCTTGAGGTAGTAGAAGTGGTCGGACAGGCCGGAGGAACCATCCGTGCCATGATTGAACAAAAAGAATCTGCCAGTATCAAAAATGTCATTTCTGCAGAGCAGATCGCAACATTCCCGGACATGAACGCAGCAGAGGTACTGCAAAGGATTCCTGGGGTCACCTTGCAACGCGATCAGGGAGAAGGTCGCTTTGTGCAATTGCGTGGCACCCCACCAGAACTTACCACCTTTAATATCAACGGAGAACAAATACCATCGCCACAGGGGGATGTACGGTATGTGGGTATGGATGTAGTAGCATCAGATCAGATCGAATTCATTGAGGTCACCAAAGTATTAACACCCGACATGGACGCTGATGGCATTGCCGGGTCGGTAAATATCAAAACCAAGGAGGCACTGGGTAAGGACCCTCAAATCAACGCAACGCTTGCAGCAGGATATGGTCACCTGCGACAGAAACCTAACTATCAGATGCAATTTGCCTTCGGTCAGCGTTACGGAAAGTTTGGTTTTCAAATCAACAGCAGTTTCTTCCAACGAGATCAGGGTGCGGACAATATTGAATATAAGTTTGCCAAAGGTCCATTTTTCGGAGGTCAGCAGGATGGTAAGGACAACTTTCATGTACAATACAGAGAAGTCCAATTGCGACATTATGATATCCGAAGGACACGTATTGGCATAAGTCCGACATTCGATTTTCGATTCAACAAAAATTCATATATCTACATCCGTAGCATGTACAATAGCTTTGCTGACAATGAGACACGTCGCCGATTGATATATGACCTGGATGATGCTGTTTCTTCGACATACTACTTATTTGGAGGTCTCGATCATGATATCAAAGATCGAATCAAGAAGCAGGAACTCGGCACAGTAAGTTTAGGAGGAGAGCACACGATCGGAAAGGTGAAGATTGACTATCAGGTTTTCTATGCGCGAGCCAATGAATCGGAACCCAATCGACTGGAAGCCACCTTTGAGAGTCCGGGTCAGGCCATAGCAATCGATTTCGATCTATCGGATGAGGAATATCCCCGAGCCACCTTTCCAAATCCCAGCAATGCCGGTAATGCCACAGCCTATGACCGATTTGAAATGGATGAACTCCTGCTGGAAAGAAGTGAAATAAAGGATGAAAACATTACTCCCCGCATTAATATCGAAATACCGTATACCTTATCAGGTAATGAAAATGGCTACTTAAAGTTTGGTGGAAAAATGCGGTCAAAAAGGAAAACCCGCGATATTAATAGTCAGGTATATGGAGCCTACTTTGCAGAATCCAGTATTTATCCGGGTATTGGTCCGGAACTTTCACTGGCGACTGTAGATGATGGTTTTTTCGAAGACAACTTATTGGGCAAGAATTATAGCATACAGGCGATGCCCTCAGCTGATAAAATGAGGGACTTCTTCGAGTTTTATCCTCAACACTTCATATTTGACCGAACGGAATCCCGCACTGAATCTTTCGGTGAGGATTTCACAGCCAATGAAAAAATATATGCCACTTACGGAATGCTAAGTCAGGATCTTGGTAAGCTAAGGATAATTGCCGGTGCAAGATTTGAGCAGACAAACATTGATTATGAAGGAAGGCAGATTCTCCTTGATAGAAATCGATTTATCGGTATTGATACACTGACTGATGCAAGAAACCACTCATTCTTTCTACCTCAGGTACAATTAAAATATGCCCTCAATGATAAGGTAAATATCCGGGCTGCCTGGACCAATTCATATTCGCGACCAAACTTTGAAGATGTACTCCCTTATAGAGAACAGGACCGTGAAGAAGTGAAATTTGGAAATCCAAATTTAAAGTATCCGGAATCCATGAATTTAGATCTTCTGGTTGAAAGGTATTACAAGAAAAGCATTTTCTCAGGTGGACTATTCTACAAGAACATTGAAAACTTTATCTTCTTCTTTAAACGATTTGCGCATGAAGGTACTGACTTCAGCAACTATGGTCTTGTAGAAATCACTAAAGCCATCAACGGAGTCAGAGCGGATGTCTTTGGTGGAGAGGTTCAGGCACAATTTAAATTAGACATCCTTCCTGGTCTTCTGAAAAACCTTGGTGTATATGCCAATTACACATTTACGCACTCTGAAGCGAAAATAAATAAAAGATTTCCTGCCAATTATGCCGATGCAGTAGTGGTGTTTGGTGATGATGACCTGAGTGTTTTCGCAGACACAGACGAACAAGAGAAAATTCAACTGCCAGGTCAGGCACAGCATTCCGGTAACCTGGCATTATTCTATGATAGTGCTAACCTCTTTATCCGACTGACGGGCAACTATCAGGATGATTTTCTATTCCAACTGGGCGCCGACCCCGATCTCGATGAGTACACGGACGGTGCTTTCAGACTGGATCTAACGGCCAATTATGAAGTCAGTAAGAACATCAAATTCTTCACAGATGTGTTTAATATTACGAATACTCCGCTTAGATTTTACCTGGGCGACAAAAGCAGAACACAGAAGCAGGAATTCTATTCCTGGTGGGCGAGAGCTGGAATAAAAATCGGATTTAACTAGACTATGGATAAGAGCTTTTCTTTTGTTTTACCTTTCCTCACTATTCTGTTATGTATTGCATTTCAGGATTGTGGCACTCCTGCAGATGTCCGGAAGATTACATCTTCTCATCGAGACACCCTGGACCTCGAAGCGCACGACGATTCACTTGAGTATGCAGTGGCGATTCAACTGCAGGATAAAATCAAATCCACAGTAATGCCCCGGCGCGAGACCCCACCTATTGGTGCAGGAGACATGGAAGACGCCGCAGATGATCCAGCGATATGGATCCATAAAAATGATCCCGGCAAAAGTGTTGTTTTTGGATCCAATAAAAAGGGTGGAATCAACAGCTATACCCTGACGGGTGAAGCAATAGATTACTACCCCATTGGCAACATTAATAATATTGATATAATAAGAGGAGTTTCAGGCAGCAACGGCAACTCATTTGATTTACTGGGAGGCACTAACCGAAGCGCACAGAATGTGTCACTACTTGTGGTAGCAAAGAATGGAAACCTGATTGTAGCTGAGATAAAGAACAATATCAAAAAGGACAAAATAGACGACATCTATGGATTCTGCTTTTACAAGAGTCCGATCGATGGTTTAAGCTATCTATTTATAAATGCAAAGAATGGCTATTTGGCACAATATGCCATACACCACAGACAAGAATATGTATTTGACCTTGAATTAGTGAGATCCTATCAATTTGCTACGCAAGTGGAAGGCATGGTCGCGGATAATATGTACGGCCTACTATTCGTCGGTGAAGAAAATAAGGGAATATGGAAACTGGAGGCCGAGCCACATATTACACCCAGGCCCGAGCTCATTCCCCACTCGGGAGAAGAAAATTCCAACATCGTATATGACGTGGAAGGACTCACCCTATACGCCACGGAAACAGGTGGGTATTTAATGGTCAGTAGTCAGGGCAACTTCAGTTACGCTATCTTTGATAGAGATCCACCACATGAGTATTTGGGCAGCTTCAAGATCGTTTCCTCTGACGAAATAGATGGAGTAGAAGAAACTGATGGCATCCAGGCTACTTCTGATGACCTGGGTCTAAACTATCCCAAAGGCATTTTCATCGCGCAGGATGGTTTCAACTATGATGGTGAGGTCAAAAAATCACAAAACTTCAAGTATATCGATTGGAGGGAAATTCAAAAGGTCATTGAGTCCTTCTAAGCACAAAACTAGACATATTGTGGAATTCCACACCTGATATGCTCTTTAGTGTACAGGCCAAAGAGGCGATATGTCACTCCAGAAAGAAGTCATTATTGGCAAGAAACCCATCCGATTCGACCTGGACTTCGACTCTGGTGTTAAGAAATGATAACCCAAACAAAAACTAAACGTAAATGCTTTTGTTACTCACGATAGTTCTTAGAAATTTGTACCAAAAGAGGCAAAGAGATCGTATTTTCAACGAGCATACATTCTCTTCAAATGACACTCAATACAGCAAAATTCTACACAAGAGACCTCTCCTGGCTTCGATTCAATCACCGGGTACTGCAAGAAGCTGCCGATAAAAGGAACCCACTCTACGAGCGAATCAAATTTTTGGCCATATTTTCTTCAAATCTTGATGAATTTTTCAAAGTACGAGTCTCAGATATCCGGCAGATAAAAAAACTGGATAAAAAGCTGAGAAAGAAGTTAATTACCAAGCCTAACAAATTACTAAAGAGCATCAAGCAGGAAGTAGATTTGCAGCAGGAGTGGTTTGGTACTATTATTCGCAATAACATATTACCTGAACTAAGAGACAATGGTATTCACCTTATAGGGCATGAGGAATTTACAGAAGCAGAAAAATCCATTGCTCTCGATATAGGATCGAAATGGCTGCAGACTATAGATTTGATCAAAACGAAGTCTCAGGATCAAATTTCATTAAAAAATGAAGCCCTTTATCTGGTGGGCCACTCAGGAGACGCACTTCTCTGGGTAGAATTACCTGATGACATGAATCGGTTTTATACATTTCCTGCAACTGATCAGTTTTTCCGCATCACATTCATTGATGATATACTAAAATGCTGCCTGATGAATACCTATCAGACTTCATTTTATGCCCTTAAGGTATCACGAGATGCAGAACTCTACATTGAAAATGAATATTCTGGTGATTTACTACAGAAAATAGAAGCTTCCCTCAGTAATCGGGATACCGGTCAATACACCCGCACATTGATCGATGGAAAGATGCCGGATGACCTTGTAGAGCAGGTAGAAAAAGTTCTAGATACCAATGACACAGATTTAATACGAGGGGGTAACTATCATAACCTCAAAGACTTCTTCGGTTTTCCCAATCCATCGGACCGTCACTTATCCGCTACAACGCTCCCGCCACATACTCCGGCCTTTGTAGAAGAATACCAATCCATCTTTGACGCAATCGATGCCAAGGATCGGGCTCTCTTCATGCCCTATCACTCCTTCGATCCCGTCATTATGCTTTTGCAGGAAGCTGCCAATGATCCGGAAGTAAAAAAAATCAAGATCACCTTATACCGGGTTAGTAAGGATTCGGGTGTGGCAAAAGCACTCTTAAAAGCAAAGCAAAATGGAAAGGAAGTCACTGCCTTCATTGAAACCAAAGCACGATTTGATGAAGCCAAT
>JAUILM010000866.1 GCA_030432855.1 Bacteroidia bacterium | reverse complement strand
TATTTCTTGCCGGGTTCAAGATCAGAAGGTGTGTATAAATAATATTGGGTAGAATCCCATTGATGCCAGCTCCACTCCGGAAAGCCCTTGTAGTCTACAGCCTGCGCCTGGAGTGACAATGTGCCCAATCCGATAAGTAGGGTAAGGAGTATTTTAAAATTAAGGGAAAATGATTTCATAGTAGATGGTTTTTTCCTGTTCGCCTTTGATATAGAAGATGTCATTTTGAGGTTCTATTTTTCTACCGGTCCTTTTACCCACATGGTCAAGTACATGGATAGTAGGATTTGCCTTCTTGATTTCAAGATTAAAGTTTACGGGTTCAAGTTCGATGGGTGCTTCTCCGATATCCAGCAATTCGGTGTGATCCGCATTATAGATCATGCCTTTATTTCTGGCTCGTGCTATCGTAGTGACTAATAATCGCTTACTATTTTGAATGGATTTTTCAGGGTCAAGACTCGAAACCAGAATAATGGCAAATTCATTGTCAGACTGAATATTGATGTCCTGAAGCCTGATTTTTTGATCGGGCATAAATCCAACGGCACCTTGAGTACCCTCGGAATTAATGGTGAAATAGGAATGATCGCCATAGTGCCATTCCAACTGTCCGGTATTTGATTTAATCACTTTGTTCGCACGATCCCAGAGTGCATCCATAGATGCCTTATCAACCTGGCTATCCTCTGCAAAAGAAAGTACGACCCGACCCATGGCAAGTGCTTCAGTGGGTACGGCACTTTGAAAGTCCTTGATATCATATTGCTGACTAATCTTTTCAAGATTCGGTAGCTGACCCTCTCGAAGATCAGACAGTGCATACTGACGGTCAGCAATGATGTCTCCTTCCTTAATGTCTCCACGATAGATCATTGCAGACAGAGCCGGGTAAAGTGATAGCTGGGTAGGTGTGGTGACATTGTAGATGCCTCGTCCTGCCTGGATCGTGGGTGTGAAATGCGGACGTCCTAATGCGAAGGAATGGCTCGCATCCCAGCCTTGTAATCCCATACCATAGGCGGCAATGATGGGTGAGGCTTCTGCCGTCCATTCATTGGGTATCAAGGCCATCCATTCACTGATCTGAAAGGGACGGTCTTTCACTTGCTGTAGCCCGGTGCTTAACAGACCGGATCCTGGTGCCCGGACCGACGAGGCATTATTCAGGGGGCCAGGTTGGAGACTATGGCCTCCACCACCACCGGAGTAGTTGTGCCGATCGATAGGGCCCACCTCGTAGTCAGCATGTAGATTTAATAGATGAGTAATCCCTGATCCTGCCTGCCAGCAGCTTCCTACGATGATCCCTTTGTATCCTGTATCGCGAATGGCCTGAACAAATTTCTGATAAAATGCTGTCTGCTCTTCGTACAGGAAGAATGCCCGGTCCACCCAGAACTGAGGAAGGTCTCTGCCTGTCTCTCGCGCAGCTTCACAGGCAGCAGTAAACGCATGATGATTGGGGTGTGGATAAATGTTTTTCTCGTCGAGGTGTTCATTTTCTTCCAGGCCCATTCCTCTCCAGGCTTTTTCTAGTGCTTCATGAGATCCATATTTTTCTTTGAGCCAGTTGGAAAATTTTTCACAGAGAAGCGCCCGATAGGTGGGCGTCTGATCCAGGCTCGCTTCCATAGCCCCCCAGAAGATGTTGTCTTCGTTTTGCAATTCGATGAAAGCCAGGGCCGGATCGTCGGCATATCGCAGACCGGTCTGTGGATTGACATGATTCAGCATATTGACGGTCAGCTCTATATTGAGGGCTTGCAAATCATCCGCAAAATTCACCAGAGATGCTGAACTGCCACTGAGGTGAGCCCAGGGAAAAGAAGTGCCTCTTACCTCACTATAGGCCAGCAGCCGGCTACTGTCTCCCGGGAGTACCCGGTGCCCATAGATATGCGACCAGCCATAATAAATACCTGCCTCTCGCAGTGCTCCGGAAAAGTAATCCAGTCGCGACCATTTGTCGTCGGTCACGATAGTAGAATGCACACCGTCCGTGGCTTCCCAGGTGAATTTGTGGAAACGGACTACATTGATGCCATACTTCGACATGAATCGCACATATTGATTGGCTTTCTCGCTATCCGGGAAAGGAGTATTGCTACCCATGTTTACGCCCCAGAATTTGACAGGCGTTCCATCTGCAAATTCAAACTGATCTTCTTTCATTTGAAGAAATCCATGATGGCCGGCTGGTTTGTCCAGCCAGGCGCTCATATCAATGACAGTGGAGTCAAGATGTCCTTCGGGATTGAATGAAAACCAATCCTGACCGTGCAGATTGAGTGTTCCTACAGATAGTAAGAAGAATAAAAGGTGTTTCATGTAAGCAATATATCAAAGGCCGGAAACTATTGTAGCATGATGTGTGACGGATCGCAAGATGTTCAAGACCACGACGACTCCCCGGTAGCAATTACCTCTTCCCCTTTTCTCAATTGATGTAGGATTTCGTTTTCGTTCACCTTTACCTCTGCAGTTACCTGGTCACCACTGAAGAGCTCACCTTTCAGTTTTACATTGAAAGAACCGAGGGTCCTTGAGGAGAGAAAATCCAGGGGTAATGCATCAAGCATCCACTTAAAAAAATAGTGATTGCTTACATGGTGGTTGAAATCCAGATCTGAATATCCG
>JAUILM010000865.1 GCA_030432855.1 Bacteroidia bacterium | reverse complement strand
CGGTAGGTGGAATGGATTTGGGTTTCAAAGGGTATGGATTGGCCCTGCTGATCGAAGCCCTAACGAGCGGACTGGCTGGAGCTGGTCGAAGAAATCACGAGAGCCGATGGACAGCAAGTGTACAGATGCAATTGATTAACCCCGAAAAATTTGCAGGACTTAAAGCCTTCAAAGCAGAGATGCAGCACCTGGCCGACCAATGTCGGGCCAGTACACCCAGATCAGGCTTCGAGGAGGTTAGGTTGCCAGGAAGCCGGGCCCTCGAAAAGAAGCGGAAACACCTTGAGCAGGGCGTCGAATTGCATCCCGGAGTAATCACCACTTTGGAAGCATGTGCGGAAGAATATGGCGTGCCATTACCGGCTTCACTAACGGATGTTTCGTGAGGATATAAGCAGATTTCACACTTCGAGTTTTTCGAAACAAAGGCAGGTCTGTAAAAGACCCTGATTAATTCGATTTTTTTTAAAAAAGATTTCGCTATGCTATTGCGCATTTTCGACGGCCAATGGCCTGCATCGGCAAAATTACCTTTGGCATTGTTACACATATTCCATCTTTTATGTAGCATAATTATGCAAGCACAAATTCCCCGAATTTCCACAACCTGGAAGCCTATGAACACAGGGTGGCATTTGGCATTCTAATATTCTATGTTTGTTAAACACGGATAAAAAAAACCCATAAAGTGCTTGCCAGATTTTGGAAATTTTATGTCGATTCGTTTAGTGGCTTAAGTAAAGAAGTCTGGACGCTTGCGGTCGTGATTTTAATTAATCGGGCGGGCATGATGGTACTTCCCTTCCTTGCTCTTTACTGCACTCGTGAACTGGGTTTTAGCATTGTTCAGGCTGGTATTGTCACAGGCATGTATGGTGCCGGATCTCTATTTGGATCACTACTGGGAGGATGGTTGACCGACAAGGTCGGTTTCTACAAGGTATTGACATTTAGTTTATTTCTTGGCGCTATTGGAATGGCTTCCCTCAGTCTATATACATCCTTTTATGCACTATCTGCAGCGGTGCTAATCACCAGCACTATTGTGGATGCTTCTCGTCCACCAGTGATGGCTGGTATAGCATACTTCAGTGAACCGGAAAATCAAACCCGGGCGGTGTCACTCATCAGAATGGCATTAAATCTTGGGATCTCTATCGGACCTGCTGTGGCAGGTTTTCTATCGGCATCGGCCGGTTATAACTGGTTGTTTATTCTCGACGGATTGACGTGTGCTTTAGCAGGGCTCTACCTGGTACTTCAGATCGAACCCGGAAGCAGAGGTAAACCCAAAATACAGGAAGAAGAAATCGACTCTGACCGGAAAATCACCAACGATCATCTATACTTTATTTTCCTGTTCGTAGCGGGAATCAACATCATTGCTTTCATGCAAATTCTATCTTCTATCCCCCTATTTTTTAATGAGAGTCTGGGATTGGATGAGACACAGATTGGATTATTCTTTACGTTTAACGGATTGCTTGTTTTCGTCTTTGAAATGCCTCTTGTGGCTTATTCACAGAGAAGATGGAGCCCTTTTCAGAGTATGATTTTGGGTGGATTACTCATGGGCCTGGGACATCTTTTCCTTAATTTGCCATTGCATTGGTTGATCGTTATCATGGGATACAATATTCTCATTTCATTTGGTGAAATCATCAACTTTCCCTTTGGAAATAGCCTGGCGATGTCTCGTGCCCCGATGCATCAAAAGGGGAAATATATGGGCCTCTGGGCGACCATGTTTTCCCTGACGTTTATTATTGCACCGATACTCGGGACGCAGCTCATTGATCAGGTTGGATTTTACTATACCTGGGTCGTCATGGCGTTATTAAACTTTATTACCATCCCTGGATTAAAGATGGTGCAGAAGTACTGGACCGATTGATGACTTTGATTATCCTTTTAGCATGAATAAAAACATAGGAAGAAGTGCAGCAATGTAGATAATCATCATCTGTCGGTAGTAGTTGATCACAAAGAGTCCCGACAAGACAGCCAACTCATTTTGTGTGTCACCAAATACTTCTCCCCCTTTTTTGTCTGATTCGAAATAAATCTTTTCTCGATCATTTTCCATGAGAAATCCTCTAAAAAAACAATCCGTAAATCGCCAATCCCAACTTTGGTTTCCGATGTTGACCGTTGCTTTTGGCCACCAGCAACTGAAGCGAATATTTCCAGCTGTACGATCTTCCCTCAGATCTTGCACTTCCACATATTGATGCAGTAGCCCTCTCACTTTAAATCTAAATCGATTGTTCTGAACTTCTGCAATGGCAGAATTACAAGAACCGGCTTCCTTCAAAATACCTACTGCATGATGATCCGACATCAATTCATATTTTGAACAAAACATATTTTTCCTCCAATGATTTATATTATTCATCATGATCTAATTTTTGAATGTACGTATTAACCTTTCGAACATTATTTCTATAAAACCGAAAAATGATATACCACACTATGGGAAGCAAGATCAGACTAGCCAGGTAAGCATGACCATAGGAGGCGGTATCATTAAAGAGATCCTTCCCACCTAAAAGCTTTGTCACCACAGGTAGCATGATCAGAGGTAGAACCACATATATACCTATACTTACTCGCTTATATGTCCCCATTATTTTCTTAAAGCG
>JAUILM010000864.1 GCA_030432855.1 Bacteroidia bacterium | reverse complement strand
GTTTCAATGCTTCTGCTGCCTGCTCCTTATAGTCCCAACTTCTCCAAAGAATAGAAGAGCACGACTCAGGGCTTATCACGGAATACCAGGTATTCTCAAACATGTACACCGCATCACCGAGTCCAATACCAATGGCACCGCCGGATGCACCTTCTCCGATGATGTAGCAAATGATGGGCGTCTTCAGTTGTGCCATTTCGTACAGATTGCGCGCTATGGCCTCAGCTTGACCTCTCTCCTCCGCTTCGATACCCGGGTATGCTCCAATCGTATCTATGAGGCTGACCACCGGCAATTCAAACTTCTCGGCGAGCTTCATGAGGCGGAGAGCCTTCCGATACCCCTCCGGATTGGCCATTCCAAAATTTCGATATTGTCGCATTTTGGTATTCACACCCTTCTGATGTCCGATGACTACCACGCTCTGTGTGCCCAGTTTCGCCAGGCCTCCAACCATAGCCTTATCATCTTTAAACAGTCTGTCACCGTGCAGCTCGATGAATTCATCAAAAATACGGGAGACATAGTATAATGTGTAGGGGCGCTCAGGGTGGCGTGAAAGCTGTACTTTTTGCCATCCGGTCAGTGAATCGTAGATTTCTTTCCGCTTTTTCTTGATCTTCGTTTCCAGTTCTGAGATCATGGGATCTACATCAAGATCACCTTCCTGACCTACTTGCTTTATCTTATCCAGCTGTTCGTAAAGACTCTCCAGCGGTTTTTCAAACTCAAGGAAAACCATAATTTCTGGTTTGGTTAAATAATCTGCACAATTGTGACAATTTCAAGCAGAGAGGGGCGCAAAGGTAGACAAAGTAACCAAAAATTAGCAAAATTGAGAATTTTGGATATCCTGCTACCGATGCCTTCGGCTGTCTTAGAATGATTTCACTTGATAGGGGTATCGCACCTCATACAGTTTTCGGATTTCTGCTCCTAATGCTTCCCTAAATGCTGTGATACCTTCTTTTTCCCGGGCGGAAATGAAGATACAGGGCTCCTCAAATTGCTTCTGTATCGACTCTTTCAGAGTGCCTTCAAGTTCTTCCTTCGTTTCGGCATCCAGAAGATCGTCATAGTACCGGGATCGGTAGAGATCCATCTTGTTGAAAACCATGATCATGGGTGTATCTCCTACCCCTAATTCATGCAACGTGGATTGTACCGTTTTGATGTGATCTTCATAGTTGGGATGTGAAATATCTACCACATGTAAGAGCAAATCACTCTCCCGGGTCTCATCCAGGGTAGATTTAAAACTCTCAACCAGGTGGTGTGGTAGTTTTCGAATGAAACCCACCGTATCCGAGAGCAAGAAAGGCATCCGGTCAAATACAACTTTGCGCACTGTGGTATCCAGCGTGGCAAAAAGTTTATCTTCTGCAAACACATCAGACTTTGACAGTAGCTGCATTATCGTGGACTTACCTGCATTGGTGTATCCTACCAGTGCTACACGAATCATATCGCCCCGATTCTTGCGTTGGGTGGTATTTTGAAGGTCTATCTTTTCAAGTTTCGATTTGAGCAGCGCAATTTTATCTCTGACGATCCGGCGATCAGTCTCAATCTCTTTTTCACCCGGACCGCGCATCCCGATACCCCCTCTCTGTCGCTCAAGGTGTGTCCAGAGTCCACGCAACCGAGGTAAGAGATACTGCATTTGAGCCAGTTCTACTTGTGTCTTGGCTTGCGCCGTCTGGGCCCTGCTTGCGAAAATATCCAGTATCAGTGTACTCCGGTCTATGATTTTACGCTTCAGCTGCTCCTCCAGTACATTCTGTTGCTTACCTGTAAGATCCTCATCAAAAATCACCAGGTCTATATCATGCTTCTTCACGTATTCAGTGATCTCCTCGAGCTTCCCCTTGCCGACAAAGGTCTTTGTGTGTGGATGTTGCAAGGATTGCACAAATCGTTCCTCAGTGACAGCTCCGGCCGTCAGAGCAAGAAATTCAAGCTCGTCAAGATGCTCCTCGATTTCCTCTTTGGTATATTTTCCATGAACAAGGCCTACAAGGATAGCTCTTTCCCCTTTTTTCTTAAGTCCCTGGTTTTTCTGTTTCCCTACATTCCAGTCTTTCTCCATAAATATTCTTCCTGTTCTTACTGGGTCATTAACCAGTCTTTAGGATCCAGAAGTTCCTTTCCGTGCCAAATCTCTAGATGAACTTCACCAATGCCATCACGATCCCTGGCTGTCCCCAATACCTGGTCTGATCGTATTTTCGTACCCTTTTCCACATCAATTTCTCGCAGATAGGAATATACGGTATAAAATGACCCGTGCGCTAATATAAGCATATGGTCAAAACCCGGGATATATTGTGTACCGACGACAGTCCCTTCAAAGATAGCATGAATAGGTGCCGCAGCTTCCGTTCGGATATCAACGCCATTGTTATTTGTGGTGACGTTCTTTAGCGTAGGATGTCTCTGGGTGCCAAATGGTCTGCTTATGATTCCACGTCGTACAGGCCAGGGTAGTTTGCCCCGGTTCCTTTCAAAAGACTGAGCAAGTTTTTTCATGGCCGGAGTAGTAGGTAGCTCTTTGGCGGTGTTTGTACTTGCTACTTCTGATATGATGTCTGCAATGGCACGACGAAGTTTATCGCTGGCTACTTTATGTTCCTTCAGATCAT
>JAUILM010000863.1 GCA_030432855.1 Bacteroidia bacterium | reverse complement strand
CAGAGCGGAGGGTGGTGAAAAGTATCTTATGATTGGAGGAAAGGATCGCAATGGCGATTTAGTGTCTTTTTCTGACCCGATAAATCCCGATTTAGGCTTTACATATTACTTTGTTGATAATGTATATCTGGCTCCCTGTCCCAATCAGCGTATAACTCGATTTGAATTAGATACAACACTTTGTGAAGGAGCGCAGTTGAAGATCGAGGGTTTAGCCGATGCCATAAGTTATCGATGGAATAAGGGAGGTGTAAAACGTTCTCAGGTCATTAGGTCCTCTGGTACCTACATTCTTGACAATCATTATGATTGTGAAGTGGTACAGCAAATATTTGTGGTAGATTTTGATGCATGTGACTGCAACCTGAAGCTTCCCACTCTCGTGAGAAATTTTGAATATCAGGACATTGATGTCTCTCCCATCGTCCAGGATTGGAAATTATCTCTTTTTGATGCCGCGGGTCAGCGTCTTGTTTCAACTAATTCAAACCTTGAAAATTTAAGTGATTGGGTATTTGAAACATCCGGGCCCTATTTTTGGCTAGCACAGTTACAGTGCTGGGGTCCCAACGATAAACTTTTTTCCAGGACGACTTCAGGGAAAATGATCATCCAGAATTGACAAATGCAAGTGGGCTCAATGGGAATGAGATCAAAGGCTCAATAAATCCAGGTAACAGTGCGCAATATCAGCACATCACAGAATTAGGTTCGTCACTTTTTTACGATCTTTAAGAGATTTCGGTTTTGGGGAAAAAGTATATATGACGTCGAATGTAAATCCTGTCTTGCTCTGTTGTGTGCTGATTTCACTTTTGATCGGTGCCTGCCAATCGGATGTACCGGAAGTTGCGGGTCTTCCAGACGAAATAGACTTCAATTTTCACATCAGACCCATCCTCTCGAACAATTGCTTCAATTGCCATGGCCCGGACCCAAGCAGTCGGGCTACCGACATGCGACTGGATGAACAAGAATTTGCCGAGGCGATGCTTGAGTCAGGATTAAGAGCGATCGTACCCGGGAATAGCTCTAAAAGTGCTATAATTCACAGGGTGACAGAGGAGGATCCCGAGATGCGTATGCCACCTCCGGAGGCCAATAAGCAATTGACGCCCCGAGAAGTAGCTCTCCTGGCAAAGTGGATAGATCAGGGGGCAAAATGGAAGCCTTACTGGGCATTCATTAAGCCTGACCCTTCTGACTTTACCGATCTTTCTCAGGATGTGCCGGAAGCAATCGATCAGTTGCTGGATAGAGAAATTGCACACAAGGGATTAGTAGTGTCATCGGAAGCAGACCGGTATCAGCTGATCCGGAGAGTTTCTTATATGGTTACAGGCTTACCCCCCACTTCAGAGGAGACTAAGATGTTTATTGCCGATCAGGATGATGATTGGTATGCTGAAATGGTGGATTATTATTTGGCGTCTCCACATTACGGAGAGCGCTGGGCCAGGCATTGGATGGATCTTGCAAGATATGCTGAGGGTCGGGGGCATGAGTTTGACTTTCCGGTAGTGGGAGCCTGGCGGTATCGGGATTACCTGATCCGGGCCTTCAATCACGATGTGCCTTATGACGACTTCATCCGGGAGCAAATAGCCGGAGATCTCGTCGATCCACCCCGGGTCAATCCTGAAACAGGTTTTGTTGAGTCGCCTTTAGGTACCACCTTTCTTGCGCTGGGTGAAGGCAAGCACAGTCCCGTCGATATCAAAGAAGAAGAAAAGATCTTACTGGATAACACCATAGATGTAACCACCAAAACATTTCAAGGCCTGACAGTGGCATGCGCTCGATGTCATGACCATAAGTTTGATCCGATTCCTACCGCTGATTATTATGCCTTGTATGGCATTTTCGAGAGTATGCGATACCATCATATTCCTGCCGAAACCTCTCCTGGAGATCTGGTCGCACCGGACAGTTTGAAGGTTCTGAAGAAAACTCTGCGGAAACTTTTGGCTGAGGAAGCAACGATAGACCTGGATGAAATCGCTCTGGTGAGACCGGCGTCCGATAGTAACACTGAAAGTGGAGGAGGAGACTTTACTGTGATGGCGAACTTTATGGATGCACAACCTGATGATTGGAAGGCTGATGGATTTGCGTTTGCTGCAGGGAGTACATTAGGAGACCCATTGATAGAAGGTGGAGAAGTAAAATTAAATGAAGAGGGGACTGTATCCAGCACTACAATCAGTAGAGGATTGCAGGGAACATACCGGTCACCTACATTTATAATTAAGGACGATTATATACGTGTTCGGGCACGGGGAAAAAGATCGACCATTCGACTTGTAGTTGACAATTTTCAATTAATTCGATATCCAATCTGGGGTGATTTGGAGAAAAAAGTGGATGACGAAGCGTTCCGTGACTATGACATGAATACGGAAATGCTGAAGGGTTCCAAGGCATATGTGGAGTTTTTATCGGGGGATTTTGTGCAAATTCATGGTAAAGGACATTTTTATGATATCCCTTCCGAATCATGGTTGGAAGCCGAATACGTTCTTAGCCACAATGGAGATTTAGATCCTATTAACCTGGATAATTCAGGAGAAGTACGACCTATCCAGCCCGCTTTAAATGCCTGGGTAGAAGGGAATGTATCACCCGAAGAAGTAAAAATGCTCAACCGACAGGTT
>JAUILM010000054.1 GCA_030432855.1 Bacteroidia bacterium | reverse complement strand
GATCCGTACAGCTTTAAAAGAGAAATGTACTGAGTTGCAGAAATTTGGTAGTGAGTGGGGAGTATCGTCGAACATCCTGCTAAGACTATGGATTTCGATTGTATAATACTTGCTGGATGAAATACAGTCGTTACCTCCTCTTTTGCCTTTTTATCTTATTCTCTCACAGGGTGCTAGCAAGCGCCATTCCCGCTCCAACCCTCTTTGACACCATTTCATGTGGTATGACGATCGAGGATTCGACTATCGATGCACCTGATCAGGTTCCATCCGATACCTGCTTCACTAACTCATCAATCACTTACAGCGGCGGAGATCGTTCATTTTTCTTTGAAGTAACTACTACACAGGAAATCAGATTTAGCTTGATTACACCAGATTCGAATGGTTTGGACATGTTCTTGTTCTCATACAGTGAACAGGGAGCAGTTGATTCCATTCACTGTATTGAAGCCCGGACATCTGCGGGGGTGGATGAATTACGATATTCCATCACTCTCTTACCTTCAAAATACATGTTGGTGATTGATGGTAGAGAGAATTACATATCCTCAGAGGATACTACCATAGTTGAGCGGGGTGATTTTTCATTAATCATGGACTGTTTTGATGGTGATGATTTCGTACTATCCTGCGGTGATACCATAAATAATGATACGGAATTAGAATTCATCAGTACGTTCGAAAGCAGACACTATGAAGGCTGTATCCCAGAGGTGAATGCTTTGGACTATCGAGCGCCTGATCAATTATATCGCTTCGATCTTACTGAGGCCAAACACGTTAAGATCAATATGGTGGAATTGGATAGTGTCAATCTCGACCTATTTCTATTCAGCGACTCTCTCAATGCTGATGCTGTACACCGACCAGCGGACTGTATTGCAGTGAGTGTAAATGTCCTTCCTAAATCGGGAGAGCTTATAGATACTTTATTGCCAGCCGGAACGTACTGGATAGTTGTCGATGGTCAAATCATTGCATCGGATCCGATCTCATTTATTCAAGTAGGAGAGTATGCTCTATGGTTAGATTGCTTTGAACTTTACGTCTCTGATCTGAATTGTGGCAGCGAATTACAGAATCATAATTTTGATGCTTTCAATAGTAGTTCAGCATTAGATTACCTCAGCTGTCTACCGACAAGAAGCTATGATGGATCTGATGTCCACTATCGATTGACCCGATCTGGTATGACTGACTTGCAGCTATCTCTGGAAAATATTAGCGAAAATTTTGCATTGATTCTCAGAGAAGAGAGATATGATAGTCTTCTAAAGATTCCGGTGCCAGGGCCATGTCTGGCCATTAGTGATACCGGTCAACTACTGGAAGAAATCAGATTTGTAGTGGATTCGGGAAGTTATTGGATTACCGTAGACGCCGATGAGGGTGTCACAGATACTTTTGATTTAAGGATAAACTGTGAAGATCTTGTATTTCCCGTGGAGCTCATCGGACCCTTTGGCGAGAAACTAGATAATGTCATTAGAATAACCTGGCGAACTCTGATGGAAGTAGACAATGAAGGTTTTTGGATAGAGCGAAGCCACAATGGGTTGGAATGGGAAAGACTAGATTTTGCACTGAGTCCAGGTTGGTCTGATACGGAGATAGATTACTCTTTCATTGATCAAAATCCTATCGAAGGAACCAATTATTATCGATTGATCCAGATTGATTTTGACGGGGCTAAGCACCACTCGGATATTATTCAATTTACGATCGAATCCAGCGAAAAATGGAACGTGCTGCCCTCCATGATTCAAAGCACATTAAGGATCCAGGGACCTGATGTAGAAGCTAACCTGGAAATCTATGATAGTTTTGGAGTACGGATTAGTGATCCCCAGACTATCAATGGAAGTAGTGATATTGATTTTTCAGAAGTACCTCCCGGTATTTATCATATCCGATTGATTGATCCGTCAGGTCAGCAGGTCTTTTCGGTATCAAAGATGTAAACCTGAGATCTGGTTAGATTGTATTTATTTATTTACATGTGGTTTCGGAAAGCATGGCTCATTATGAATTTTGAATTCGGCTCCGATCTCTACTTCAAATCCATTGGTTAGAATGGTATGAAAAGACATGAATTCAATTCCTTCCCCTAAGGTAATAGTACCACTAGATGATATCAGTTCCGAAGTCGAAAATACATCACCATGCTCACCTGCTAGGATTTCGTTGTCGAGATTTAGGATGTCCTCGCAGCCTTTGACTGCCAATAGTGTTCCCCAAGCATAGGCATTTCCAAGATAACTAGTGGTAGGATCATCAAAATGGTGTAGAACAGTATAAGAGTGATTTGACAAATCATAATTGAAAATTACTCCAGAATAGTCGTTACCCCCTCGGGAAGCTAAACCAAATAGTTGGTCACCCAAGGCAATCAGACTACCTTCAGGTTTATGTCCTGTGGAAGACTCAAATAAGTGAAGAACTTTTAATGTGTCAACCGCAATATCATATTCAAATATAGTATGAGAATTCAAACCATAGAGTTTGTTTTCAAGAAGCATTAGACTTCCATGTGGAGCATATCCTTCACCAGTACTAAATTTATGGAGAATTGTATATGTGCCAGAACCCTCAAGGTCAAACTCGAATATTGCTCCCGATGGTTCATGATTAGGATTCATCCCATATAATTTATTTCCTTTTGCTATAAGACCTCCTAAATCTCTATTCAGAAGAGTGGATGGACCGAAGTCATGTTTCACAGAGTAGGAATCAGAACTTAGATCATACTCATACAGGACTCCATTTATTTGTCCAATCCTTTTAGTCATTCCATATATTCTGTTGTTTCTTATTAGTAAATCCTTACCTGGCCAAATTCCAGAAGTGGTGTCGAAATAGTGAAGAACACTATATTCTTTTTCTAATAGATCAAATTCAAAGAGTACTCCATTTCCCAGATTCCCTGAAACTGAAGAGTTCTTTCCACCCCTATTTGTCACTCCATATAGTTTATCGTTGTGATAAGTTAGTCCACAGGAAGCAGCTTCTCCATCTCCTTTTCGAAAATCATGTAGCACAATGAAAATCCCAGGTCCTGTCGGATCAAATTCAAACAAAATACCTTGTCCAGATTTTCCTCCATGTCTGGTCACACCATAAAATTTGCCATTTACTAAAATGAGCTTCTCACCGGGGTTGTTACCAAGCGTCTCCTTAAAATGATGCCGAAGTTGAAATCCCTTATTCTCCTCCAGATCGTATTCAAAAATGACTCCGAACCCACTGTTCCCACCTGAATGAGATACGGCATATAATTTATTATCACTAACTGTGAGATGGCCCATGGGAAACCCTCCACTTGCTTGGTCAAGGTTATGAATTACTTCGTATGTCCCATTACCCGCTAGATCGTATTTAAAGATAACACCTGATCCGTTGGCTCCACCAAAAGTTGTAAGGCCGTAAATTGAATTATCAAGAAATACTAGCTTTCCGGTGGGCCTCCTTCCATCATTAAAATTGAACTCATGAAGTTCATGTAGGCTGTCCAATAAAATATCATACTTAAAAAGAATTTCATTACCATAGCCCGAGGATCGACCTGAACCGTATATGAAGTTATTTGATTCGATCAGGCTACCACTCTCGAAAAATGAAAAAGCATCAAAGTTTTCAATTACCTGGAACGGCTGATTGTCTGCACTTAGATCATATTCAAAGAGGATTCCAAATCCATCTAATTCTGGGTCCCCATTGCCTGTGATTCCATAAAGTTTTTCACCTATTTGCAGTAGTCCACCAGATGGTTGGCTTCCAATCTGCGGATCAAAATGATGAAGGATATTGTATTCTAAACTGGTTAGATCAAATTGGTAGATCACACCTTCATCATAGATGCCGCCACCTACGGTCATGCCATATAAAGAACCATTATATGAGATAACTGACCCATTGTTAGTGACGTCATCTCCTATGTAATGACCAAAATCATGGAGAACCTGATAGTCAAGAGTCGATAAATTGAATTCATAGAGTACACCACCGCTAAATTGGTTGTTCCTGCGAGTTAAACCGTAAATTTTATCACCTTCAATCAGCAGAGTACCAAAAGGAAGGGACCCAGTCAAGGAGTCAAAATGGTAAAGAACCCTATAAATTCCTTCTTCTTTAGGATCGAAGCTATAAAGTAATCCCTCATTATTATTCCCCCCAGAGTAGGTAACACCATATAATATTCCACTGTGATTTGCAGCTAGATTTCCTACTGGGTCAGCACCCTCACTTAGAGCTTGGAATCGAAATTCATCCTGGTATTCGAGATCAGTTAAATCATATCGAAATATAGCGCCATCATAAGAACTTTCCCGCGATCCCCGGCCAGTTATCATTCCCCAAACTTGGGTGTGAGGTGGAATTGTGTCAATCCTTGCCTTTTGATTAAGATGTAGATAGCTTGCGTCGAGTGGATAAAAGTGAGAGGAAACTATAGATGCTTTAGAACTAAAGTTTGTTGAAACTAGTATTAAGATAACTATAAATGGAATGTCCTTTCTTTCAATCGGAGAGTTCAAGTTTTCGATGGTTTGTGCTTGAAGTTTTGAAATGAGAATACAAGATGAGTTTTGTAATTAAACCCTATTCTCAATTACACCCACTCATGCCGATCTCTAAGGTCGATCCCTGAGCGATCTCAAACCCTTGATCAAGGCTGATATAATTGGGAGAGCCTAATACCACTTGTTGACTGCCGGGTATCTGCCCATCCGCAATGATATGATCACTGGCCTGATAAATGCCGGTCATAATCGCACCTTCCAGGTACCTTGATGGATAGCAATCAGCCATCATTGCAGGACCGTAGATGTAGGCAGCTCCTGCATCTGTGTTGACTACATCCTGATTTTCTGCTCCTGCTATGCTATAGCTGCCATCAATATCTACGCTATGCCCGAACCAGTCACCTGCAGCGGCATCAGAGGCAGTATACTTGGCAAATTCACTCCATGTTGTTCCAGCTTGCTCGAAGACATACATAGAGCCAGATTCGGGTCCGTCATCATCGTCCAAATAGGACCCCACGGCGGCCCGACCTAGAGTGATACCCACCGAAGTGCCAAACTTGTCATGCGGAGCTCCGTCAGAAGGCTCCAGAATATCCTGCTCGTACCAGTCATATCCACTTCGGGCAAAGATGTAGGCTTTACCGGTCTTATCGTTGGCAAAGGGTGCACCTGCAATCACATAATCCCCTTCGATATCGACACTGGCTCCCAGGTGGTCAAATATTTCGGCATCTGAATGCGTCAGCCTTTCCACCTGTCGCCATCCATAATGAGATCTGTGGAAGATGTACACCGCTCCCGATTGAAGGTATTCTACCCCCATATTTGCTGGAGCACCGACCACGGCATGATCACCCGATATGGCAACGTCACTACCAAAGGCATCTCCCGCATCCGCATCGGAAGCATGCAACTTTACCTCTTCCACCCAGGATCCGTAGTGATACTCAAAAATGTATGCTGCACCGGATTTATTCCCGTAGTCGTCATCCTTGGCGGCCGCGACAATGGCATAATTTCCCGAGATGCCTACCTTATTACCAAATTGATCATCTTGCTGACCATCAGAAGGGTATAGAGTGCCGATTAGGTTCCAATTGGTGCCTGAACGAGCAAAAACATAGGCAGATCCCACCTGAGAATACCCGTAATGCTCCGTATTGCGAGCGCCTACGATAGCACGATCCCCTTCAATATCTACACTGTAGCCAAACTGGTCACCCAGGGATCCTCCCCAGGGGGGATACAATTTATCTTCATAGACCCAGTTTGCTCCATCAAAATGAAAGATATAGGCTGCCCCGGCGTTATTCGTGCCGAAACCTGTCTGTAGCGGGGCCCCAACGATGGCATAGTCTCCATCGATAGCAACGGAGTAACCAAAGAGCTCGGCAAAATTGCCGTCAAATGCTGTAATTTGAAATTCCTGGGCGTTCACAGCGATGGTCATACTGATACACAATAGCACAGATGTCAGATATCTCATGGTGTGTAAGCTTTTCGTCTGGTACCTCTGGGAGGTACAAGTTGGTCTTCGAGCCAAGATAGTCATTTTCAGATGCGTCATAACAACGCTCCCGACACATTAACACATACCAAATGTGACTGATGTGTTATCGACTAATCCGTGATTTCAAGGGGTTTGATACCTGCCTGCAGCTTTTCATTGGCGGCTTCTATGAAGTATTGGCAAAGTCGGATCGTGTTTGATTCATCTTGTTGATGCATAAAGAAATAGACCTTTTCCACACCGTTGCTTTTCCATTGACCGAGACGATCCACCCAGTCGTCCAGCCTTTGAAAATCAGTGGGATGTAAGCCATAGCCATTAAATCTAACGAAGACTTCTTTGGTCGTTCGACACATGTGTAATGCATCCCGGCGTAGAGCTACATCGGTGATGACCAGCCCGTGTCCTTTCTCTTTGAGGGCTGCTGTCACTTCATCGAATGTCTCCACTTCGAACCAGTCTTTATGTCTTAACTCAATGTGGAGGGGAAACTCCGTAGGCACGAGATCAAGGAAATCATGTACACGCTGCATGTGTTTGGGACCGAAATTGGGAGGTAGTGTCAGGAATGTGGCACCCAGGTTATCACCCAGTGCATTTACCGAATCCATGAAATACTGCGTGTTTTCTTCTACTTCTGACAAGCGTTTGAAGTGCGATACTCGCTGTGACCACTTCGGACAAAATTTAAAGGAAGTCCCCTGGGCTGCTTCTGACCATTTTTCAATACTGCTACGGCTCAGACGATAAAAAGTACCATTGAGTTCGATACTTCCAAAGCGCTCGATATAGGCATTTAGAAAATCTTTCTGCTTGGTTCCTTTAGGATAAAGAGGGCCCACCCAGGCAGGGATACCCCATTTCCCACAACCTACCAACACTTCCATTTCACTACTGGCAGTAGAAGCAATACTATTTTTGTGATCCTCAGGTAATGTAAATGTCAGGTCGTTGATCGCTTCCTGCTCAACATGTCCAAACTTCATAACGCTATTTTGAGTTAAACAAGTTAATTAATATTCAGATGAGGTTGGATCAATTAAGTAATCGATATTTGGGCCTGCATCAGTTACAAAAGTCTGATTAGATATGAAGCGTTTACGAACTTTTTTGCTCACTACGTTCCTGGGTGGTTTTTTCGTACTGCTGCCATTGGCCATTTTTGTGTTGTTGATCAAGGCTATTATTACCCTGGTCATCAACCTCCTTTCACCATTATCCAACCTGCTGATCAATGAGCTGGACCTGCCTGTTCCTGATCAATTCATAAGTGCTTTGGCTCTGGCTATTGTGATCTTGATTTGCTTTATGATCGGACTGTTTATTCGAACACAGATCGGTAGAAATTCATTTGCCTACATCGAGCGGACCTATCTGTTTAGATTGCCACTCTACGGTATTATCAAAGAGACGGTGCAGCAATTCACAGGTGCCAAGAAGATGCCATTCTCGGATGTGGTGCTGGTAGATGTCTTCGGTAATGGGACACGGATGACCGGGTTTGTCACAGATGAACATCCGTCAGGTAATTTTACTGTATTCGTACCTACAGGTCCGAATCCTACGAATGGCTTTATCTTTCACGTATCCGCTGATCAAATCGAACGTCTGCAGGAAGTCAAGACTGATGATGCCATGCGTACCATCATTGGAGTGGGGGTAGGATCTTCAGGGATCATGAAGTTTTAGGTACCGGGTGCCGGGTGTCAGGTGCCGGGGATTTTTGTCTTGTCCTGAAAAAAGTTTACATGATTAAATAATACATTATCATCAACAATAATATTTCTTTTTCTTTTTTGGTTCTTTTTTCCTTTTCTTTTTAATCAACGTTTACATGTTGATAACTATGCCACATGCTTCTTTGAAGGTGTCATGTAGTCTATATTCATATGTAACCGTACTTCATTATACAGCTTTACGGCCTCATGCACAGCCTTTGTGGCTTGTGCCTTTGTGGAAAAATTCTGGTTTAGAAAGAATTCGTCCTTGAGGATTCCATTCACTCTTTCCGCCATAGCATTTTCGTAACAATTTCCTGCCTGTGCCATACTAATCTGTATTTCATTTTGTGCCAGCAGCTCCGTATACGCCCTACTGCAATATTGTATCCCTCGGTCTGAATGATGTATCAGTCCTTGTGTTGATCCTCTTTGTTTAATGGCCATACGTAAGGCGCTTAAGCAACCCGTCAGTTCAAGTGAATCAGAAATATCATATCCTACTATCTTTCTCGAGTAGGCATCTGTAATTAAGGCTAAGTACATGAATTTCGACTTCACCCTTATGTAAGTAATGTCACTTACCCATACTTCATTTGGACCACTGGGCATGCAATCTCTTATCAGGTTCTTATATGTATAAAACCTATGTTTGCTCTGTGTTGTCTTCACAAATCTTCGCTGTGGTTTAACTAATAAGTCATTGGTTCTGAGAAGGTCACACAACTTGTCTCTTCCCATTTTAATGCCCAGACTCTTAAAGTCCTTTTGTAATCTTCGATGTAATTTCTTGATACCTTCTCGAGGTAACTGCCTACGTTTCTCACGCACTAGATGTAGTACTACCTCATTCTCCGCTTTAGTCTGCTTTTGTCGCTTACGATATTCGTACAACGCTTGACGACTGACCTTGAATCGACTACATATTGATTGGATGCTTACTTCTTTGTATGCAAAACTATCACGCATCCTTACGGCTTCTTCGATAGCTTTGCCCCGCGCTTTTTTTCGTACACCTCTTTGGTCTGTCCCAGATCATCCATCGCACATTTCAATAAGGACGCATCCTTAAGATGATTCAATTGTACTTCTACCAATGCTTTCTCCAGTTCTGCAATGCGCGCTTTCATCGCTTTAAGTTGATCAACCTCCTCTGGTTTCTCAATTCTAACTCTTCTTGTCATTAAATCAATTCTTTTATACTTTACTAACCAGCGATGGATTGTCTCATTACCCAATCCATATCGCCTTTTTAGGTCCTCCTTAGTACTCTCGCCTTTCTCAAGTTCGGCTATGATCTGTAATTTAAAACTTTCACTGTACGTCCGATAAGTTGATCTGCTCTTTCTATTCTTTTTCATTTTCCTTTAGGTTTAGTGTAAACCTATTTCAGGACGTTACATTGTCCTGAATCGTGTTGACCATTTTTAACTGAGTTTGCAAATATTATCCTGGCACAAAACACGATAGCCGACATCCCACATCCTACGCCCAGCACCCCACTTCATCCACACCCACACCCACACTCACACTCACACTCACACCCACACTCACACCCATTTGCCACAACAAAAGGATGTTGTATCTTGAATTGACTTAGAAAATATTGAGGTTTATGGGACCCATGACTGATTTTGCATCTATTGAAACGTATCAGGCCATTTGGCTTGTAGCTTTGGTATTCGTCAATCACATTCTTATCTATTTGTACCGCCTGTATACCGAACGACAGAAAGATGTAAAGAAAATATATGGTCTTACTCCGAGTGAACGTCAATTGAAGGCTGAATTTAGGAATGGATTGATGACTACACCGGTACATTCTTTAATTATTCTGCTATTTCTGGTCAGTGGATTACTCAAGGTAACCAGCGAGGACATTGGGACCATAGTACTCACTTTCTTTGTAGTATTTTGGTGGACTGAGTTTTGGCACTACATATCGCACCGAGCAATGCACTTGAAGGTATTCTTAAGTATCCATCGTGAGCATCATAGGTCACATATTACAAATCCCTGGTCAGCCGTATCTTTTTCCTTGCTTGAGAAGACTATTTTTTCTTTGGGAATTGTGAGTTTTGCCGCCCTTTACTCTCATTACTTTAGTTTTTCTTTCCATGGATTTTGCGCGTACTATACGTTTTATTTTGCCACTAATATTCTGGGACATTCCAATATTGAGTTCAGGAGTGCTCGATATCCTTTCAGTCTTATGGGATATATCATCAATTCCCCCTCTTATCACGCCATGCATCATGCCAGGTATGTAAAGAACTATGGCCTTATTACCTCTGTATTTGATCGGTTGTTCAACACTCGATGGGAAGATTCTGACGGAGTACTAATCAGGGCAGCCGAGGGAAAGCCTCTGAAAAAGTTGTCCGAGAAGCCATAGTAGTCCATCTTTCAAACGCCACACCCACACTCCAACTCACACCCACACTCCAACTCACACGCACACTCAAAATCACACTCACACTCAAAATCACACTAGAACCCAAACTTCTGCAAAAAAGCATCTGTCAGTTCCAAAATCTCCTCATCGAATAATCTGGCATATTTTTCATTCCCTTCTCCGAGGTAATGTTCACGGTCAGGATACCAATGCAGATCGTAATAGTTACCTAATTCTTTCATCCTGGCCGCAAAGAAGTGGACGATGTAAGGGAGCACCTGGTTGTCTTCTCTTCCATGGAAAGCAATGGCAGGTGGCATATCCTCTCTGAGATGGTGGTACGGTGAGATAGACCATATTTCCTTTCTCCGGTCGCCCAACAGCATTTCGGCCCAGGGCTCCAGCGTATTGACATTGCTCGAGTAAAGTAGGAGGGCATTTGGTGTGGGACTAATTGTTAAATCGTCAGTTTCTTCGTTGATCGAATCTATCAGAGTGGCGGACAGAGCAAGCTGGCCACCTACAGACTGACCACCCACGACTATTTTATTCGGATCAATGCGTAAGGAATCAGCATGGCTCCTCAACCATCTGATGGCTGTGCGGGCGTCTTTTACTGCTTCAATGGGTGATATATCAGGATTGGGATACGTCCCATCCTCATTGATAGAAAGTCGATATTGGAAAGATAAAGTCAGATAGCCTTTTCGCGCATATCTACGGCATGCCCCGTGAAACTCATCCGGAGACCCAAAGGCCCAACCTCCTCCGTGGAATAGTGCAATGGCCGTCTGCTGATTTGCATTCTGTTGTCCTGCAGGATAAAATACATCTACTACCAGCTCCTGGTTGTCTATGACCTTATAGACCAGAGAGTCTTGAATGACATGTGAATCCTGGGCTACAGAAACGTTGACCGAAATAGCTAGTGATAACAGAAGGAAAATTGACAGTCTCATTGGTACTTCATTATTTGGAATATGAAGATGAATAAATATTGTCAATGATCCATGCCGGTCTTAAAGCTCAGAATACAGGTCACAGAATTCAACTCATGGAATAAAGGACGTGTGGATAAGGATTTTTCTATTGGACTTGCAACAGGATGGTTACATGTAATATCAGATGATTTTTAACTGGTTAGCTGTCAAAATACTCGTCATTTAGGTTGATGTGAAGGATACCATATGTGCCCTGAATGGGTGCCAAAGCGCTAAAAGTGGCCTTTTGGGCTCGAAAAAGCAAGGATATTCGACTGCATATCAGCGGATATCTAATCCTATCCAAAATTAGTTATAACAGGTAAAATACATTTTGCGGTTTTTCAAAATATCTTTGTTCATAATTGCCTGATGTACAAATTAATGTGTGGAATAGTTGTCGATTTTACACATATAGTTCTGTAAAAACCTTGCAGGTTCTTCTAATATTAGTAATTTTGCTGATAGAAAGATCTACGCTTTCGTATTAAGGGAACCAGTCCAAGTAATTTATAGAATGTCTAAACGCTCATCGCGAGAGCTATTGCGATGGGATTGTCTTATATGCCCTCGAAGGTGTAGTTCTGATGCTATGTATTAGAGTTAAAAACTGGTTTAAATTTTATAAAACTCAGCAGATGAAGTACAACTACAAAAGACTTTATTCGCACTTCTGGGTGCTGGTGGCGATGTTGCTCTGTTCGGCAACATATGCTCAGCGATCCATAAGTGGCACCGTGGTCGATGAAAACAACGAGCCATTGATCGGTGTGAATATCCTGATTCAGGGCACGACAACGGGTGCTGTGACGGATCTGGATGGAAACTACTCGCTTCAGGCAAATGAAGGTGATGTACTTGTCTTCTCATATACCGGATTCTCCACTACGGAGGTTCAGGTGGGTGCAGAAGACAACATCAATGTCACTATGCAGGAAGGAGCCGCTTTAGATGAAGTGGTCGTTGTCGGATACTCCAAGCAACGAAAGGTTACTGTGACCGGGGCTGTCGTGGCTGTCGAAGGGAAGGAGATTATCAAATCACCAGCCGTTGATATCACGAACTCGCTGGCAGGTCGTTTGCCGGGTCTGGTGGCCATCCAGACCAGTGGTGAGCCGGGATATGATGGTGCCCGTATCCGTATCCGCGGTGTAAACACACTGGGAAACAGTGAACCTCTGGTAGTGATCGATGGAATTCCAGATCGTGCGGGAGGACTGGGACGAATCGCTCCCGGAGATATCGAGTCTATTTCGGTATTGAAAGATGCTTCGGCAGCGATTTATGGAGCCCGGGCTGCCAACGGTGTGATTTTGATTACCACTAAGCGTGGTGCGGAAGGCAAACCTACTATCACCTACGATTTCAATCAGGGGTGGACACAATCCACTGTCTTGCCACCGATGGCAAGTGCACCTGAATATGCCCGGATTATGAATGAAATCAACCTCTATGCAGCTCCTTCTGATGAGTGGCAGGCAGGTTGGCAGGCATTGGAAACAAATGGTATCTATCAGTCACCGACAGAGGGTGTAGGTACTATTAACGCCGTATACAGCCCAGAGGCAATTCGTAAATATGAAGACGGATCGGATCCATGGGGACACCCGGACACCGATTGGTTTGGTGATGCGATTAAGAACTGGTCACCACTATCGAGACATAATTTGCAGATATCAGGTGGTAGTGAAGCGGTACGTTACATGGCTTCTATGGGATTCCAGAATCAGGACGGTATTTATCATAATTCAGCCACAGGGTACAAGCAATATAACTTACGTACCAATCTGGATGCCAAGGTCAATAATTATGTGAGCGCCAACCTTGGAGTATTATTAAGACGTGAAGAAAGACTTTTTCCCACGCAAAGTGCGGGTGCGATCTTTAGAATGTTGATGCGGGGACGGCCCACAGAGCCCGAAGTTTGGCCGAATGGATTACCGGGTCCAGATATTGAAAATGGACAAAACCCTTACGTAATTACTACGAATGCCACAGGATATGAGGAAGACCCTCAGGACTATGTGCAGTTAAATGGAGGCATTGACATCACAAATCCGTGGATTGACGGTCTGACGCTGACATTGAGTGGATCAGTGGACAAGTTCAGTCGCCTACGCAAGCGCTGGGAGACACCCTGGATGCTCTATCGCTGGGATGGCGTGAGCTATGAAGATGATGGAGTGACTCCTGCTTTAGAAGGTGCCATCCGATCTAATTTCACAGATCCTCGACTCGATGAGTTTTCACAATCACGATTGAATACCAACCTTAGCGCGCTGTTGAATTACGAACGTCAGATAGGAGATCACGCAGTGACTTTCTTGGCGGGTGTCACACGCGAAACATTTGAAGGTGCTGAATTCGGAGCCTTTAGAAGAAATTATATTTCCGCGGCTGTCGATCAGCTTTTTGCCGGGGGTACTGAAGCGCAGAATACGCGAGGTAGTGCCTTTAACCGGGCACGTCTGGGATACTATGGAAGGGTAGGATATAATTATAAGGAGAAATACCTGGCAGAGTTTATCTGGAGGTATGATGGTTCGTATATTTTCCCTGAAGAAGATCGCTTCGGATTTTTCCCTGGTGTCTTAGTAGGATGGAATATTACAAATGAGCCATTCTTCAATAGTAACTTCATCAGTTATTTGAAGCTACGTGCTTCCTATGGCCAAATGGGTAATGACCAGGTATTCTTCAATGATGAATTGCAGGAATATGCGTTCCTTTCTACCTATAGTTTTGGAAGGTATCCCATTGATGGAAGGGTAGTAAATACATTGTTTGAAACTGGACTCGCAAACCCAAGTTTTACCTGGGAAGTGGCCAATAACTACAATATTGGTGTAGATGGTACTCTGTTTGGTGGTAATTTAGATTTCTCATTGGAATATTTCTACAATAAGAGAAATCAAATCCTGATTCAGTTGTCGGGATCAACTCCCTTGACATCAGGTATCAACAATCTATTGCCTCCTGTGAATGCGGGAGAGGTAGAGAACAAAGGATTTGAGTTTTCTTTCAATTACAATGGGGGAAGTTCTTCTGGCCTAAGATGGTCAGTGGGTGCTAATGGAGGCTATGCAAGAAATGAGGTAGTCTTCCTGGATGAAGTACCTGGCATACCGGATTATCAGCGAAGAGAAGGTAAACCGATTGGATCACGAGATGGTCAGTGGCTGGTGTATCAGTCGGATGGTGTATTCCAAACACAGGCTGACATAGAATCAGAATCACTGGATTATAGTGCCATCGTAGGTTCTAACAGTAATCTGCGCCCTGGAGATATGAAGTTTGAGGATGTAAATGGC
>JAUILM010000862.1 GCA_030432855.1 Bacteroidia bacterium | reverse complement strand
TGGGCCGTAAGAAGCGGACAGTATGATGATGACTATACCCCCTCTGTCCGCATGCTCTTCGATGACAAAGTAGTCGATTCAGAATGAAGAATGCAATAGGCTACTGTATGCGATTTATATCATCTACTATCCAGTTTGTCAACCAACCTAAACGATATACACATGTCTAAGATGGAACAATTTAGTTACGACAATGGAATCGTAAGAAAATTCGCGATTGCCAGTGTTGTTTTCGGAATTGTAGGTATGCTCGTTGGATTGCTCCTGGCATTCCAATTTGTGTTCCCCTCACTCAATTTCGAAACTCCCTGGCTTACGTTTGGAAGAATCAGACCACTACACACAAATGCAGTGATTTTTGCCTTTGTGGGTAATGGGATCTTTATGGGTGTCTACTACTCCATGCAACGCTTGCTGAAGGCACCTATGTTTAGTAAGACCCTTAGTAACATACACTTCTGGGGTTGGCAGCTGATTATAGTTGCTGCGGCAATTACTTTACCATTGGGTATTACCAGTTCGCATGAATATGCAGAATTGGAATGGCCGATTGATATTGCCATTGCTCTGGTCTGGGTCGTATTTGGTATCAATATGTTTGGTACTATCATGAAGCGACGAGAAAACCACATGTATGTAGCGATTTGGTTTTATATCGCTACCTGGGCAACGGTCACGATCCTGCACATTTTCAATAACCTGGAACTTCCTGTGACTCTCTTCAAGAGCTATCCCGTTTTTGCCGGTGTACAGGATGCATTGGTGCAGTGGTGGTATGGTCACAACGCAGTAGCGTTTTTCCTCACCACTCCTTACCTGGGGTTGATGTACTACTTCCTACCCAAAGCGGCAAATCGACCAATATTTTCCTATCGACTTTCGATTATCCACTTCTGGGCCCTGATCTTTATCTACATCTGGGCGGGTCCTCACCACTTGTTGTATACTTCTTTACCTGATTGGGCGCAATCATTGGGTATGGCCTTTTCACTAATGCTCATTGCTCCCTCATGGGGCGGGATGCTGAACGGTCTACTGACGCTGAGAGGTGCATGGGACCGTGTGAGAAATGATCCAATTCTGAAATTCATGGTGGTAGCAGTCACCGCCTACGGGATGTCTACCTTTGAAGGTCCGATGATGTCCATTAAATCTTTTAATGCCATCACGCACTATACGGACTGGACCATCGGTCACGTACATATCGGGGCTCTGGGATGGAATGGTATGCTGACATTCGGTGTACTTTATTGGATGATTCCCCGGATATATCAAACTAAACTGTATTCCGTACAACTAGCCAATGTTCATTTCTGGCTGGGAACATTGGGTATCGTCTTCTACGCCATCCCTCTGTACTGGGCCGGTGTCACACAGCAGTTGATGTGGAAGCAATTTACTCCTGATGGTTTTCTACAATACGGAAACTTCCTGGAAACTGTAACGCAGATTATACCTATGTACGCCCTTAGGATTGTGGGAGGTCTTCTCTACATTACAGGTGTCTTCGTGATGGTATATAACCTTCTGAAGACTACGGGAGCCGGTAAATTCTTAAAGGAAGAATTTGTTGAAGCTCCAGCATTAGAGCGTCACGTACCTCACAAAGGAGAATACTGGCACCGATGGTTTGAAAGACGATCTTTCTTATTTACTGTACTTGCAGTGGTCGCGGTAGCTATCGGTGGCTTGGTGGAAATCATCCCTATGATGATGGTTGAGTCTAATGTACCTAAAATCGAAACCGTGAAACCGTACACAGCTCTAGAATTACAGGGCCGGGATATTTACATACGCGAAGGCTGTGTGGGATGTCACTCACAGATGATCCGACCTTTCCGATCAGAGACGGAGCGCTATGGTGAATTTTCAAAATCAGGAGAATTCATTTATGACCGCCCATTCCTTTGGGGATCGAAGCGAACGGGTCCTGACCTACATCGTGTAGGAGGTAAATATCCGGATAGCTGGCATTTCAACCATATGCTGGATCCTGAAAGTATGTCACCGGGATCTATCATGCCTCCGTATCCCTGGCTAATCGAAGATGATCTTGACATTAGCACAACAGAGGCGAAACTGAAAGCGCTTCAGATGCTGGGAACTCCATACGATGACGCTTATGTACAGCGCGCCAATAACCACCTTCAGTCACAGGCCAGATCCATAGCATCCAGTCTGAATACTGATGGTGTAAATGTGGAGAACCTGGAGAACAAAGAAATTGTCGCACTAATTGCCTATTTGCAACGATTGGGAACGGATATTAAGAAGGATCAATAACCGATAAAAAGCGCAAAGAAATGTATAAATATATATTGGATTCTGTCGAAAACATAGATTGGCTGGCAATCGGTCCGCTGATCATATTCTTCATCTTTTTTACCGGAGTGACTATCGTTACCCTGCGTAAAAACAAAGGCTTCATCAAGAAGATGGGAGAAATGCCTCTAGATGATTAATTAAGTTTTATTTCAGAAACAGAAAAGTCAACCAATCATGACAATAAATTCTAGTAAAATAAAAATGCTGATTGTCACCTGGATAATCCCGGCTATGGGCTGGGCACAATCAGCAAATCAGATATCCTCTCTATACGAAAACCTTGGACTGTATCTGCTGGGAGGGTTCACTTTAATAATTGCTCTTGCAGCCAT
>JAUILM010000861.1 GCA_030432855.1 Bacteroidia bacterium | reverse complement strand
GTTGGAGAGAATGAATACGAAGTGGTAAAGTCAGCTACACGTCTATCGTCGTCCACGCAATGGAGTGTAACGGCGGATCTTTCGGACTTTAATTCCCTGAAGAATGATCTGCCGAAGATGGTAGATAATACAGAGTTAGTAGAGAGTAAGGGCGAATCTGTGTCGGAAGGAACTCACTTTTTCGGATCCTTTTACAAACCCTACATCATGCATGGTAGCATAGGACCGGCCTGTGGTATTGCATTATTTGATACAGGCAGGTTTACCATATGGACGCATAGTCAGGGTGTGTTTCCATTTCGGTCAGCATTAGCCAGTATGTTAGCTGTCGATCAGGAAGATGTCCATGTCATCGGTCTGCCTGGAGCGGGTTGTTTTGGTCATAATTGTTCTGATGATGCAGCGGCAGATGCTGCCATTATTGCCAGGAAATATCCAGGTCGACATGTGCGGGTGCAGTGGAGTCGTATGGAAGAACATCAATGGGAAGCTCTCGGTTGTGCCATGAGAATGGATGTGGAAGCAACCCTGGGTTCTGACAATAAGATACATGCATGGTCTACGGAGGTGTACTCAGACTCACACAGTACTCGGCCTAACAGTGATGCAGGAACACTCCTTACTGCCCGATATTTAGAGCAGCCTACAGCACTCCAGGGGAGGGGATATTTAGGGGGAGGTCATCGAAATGCGGCACCTTATTATGTTATTCCCACGTTAGATGTGAAGGCGCATTTTTATCAGGGACCATTGCGCGTTTCTTCTCTTAGAAGCTTGGGCGCCTATGCCAACATTTTTGCCATAGAGTCATTAATGGATGAGATGGCTCATTCGCGTGAAGTGGATCCATTTCAATTCAGGACCGATCATCTGGATGATGCAAGAGCGATCGCGGTTATTCGGAAGTTACAAATGATGATGAATGGCATCAAGACCACATCCCGACAAGGATTGGGTATGGCATTTTCACGGTAT
The DNA here is from genome assembly GCA_030432855.1 of Bacteroidia bacterium. Classification (GTDB taxonomy): domain Bacteria; phylum Bacteroidota; class Bacteroidia; order Chitinophagales; family Saprospiraceae; genus JABDMH01. The sequence goes on along the minus strand of JAUILM010000861.1, from coordinate 1,684 downwards.
AAAAATTCGGATGCCTATTGTGCAGTTGGAGTGCATCTGCAGGTAAGTCCGGCAGGGGAAGTTTCTCTACTCCATATGTGGGCTGCCCTGGATGCAGGGGAAGTCATGAATACCGATGGATTGATCAACCAAACCGAGGGAGGTATGATTCAGGCCGCCAGCTGGACTTTGCGTGAAGAGGTAGTCTTTGACAAAAATCATATAACATCTTCCCACTGGGGATCCTATCCGATCTTCCGCTATCAGGATATCCCCAGGATCGAGGTAGCTTTGGTACGCCCCCCGGACGTCAGTCCACTGGGAGGAGGAGAGGCGGCTACACCCCCTACACCCGCTGCTATTACCAATGCGATTTTTAGGGCTACCGGGCAGCGGATATATGATCTTCCGGTGGATCCGAAAAAATTGCAGTCTTGAAAATTAATCCTGGACATACTCTTACAGTCCTATTTTTTGGGATTTCATTACTGGTGATTTTTTCATTCAAGAGATTTGAAGAGGGTAGATGGGGTTTTTATGCTCATCGCTTGATTAATAGGATGGCAGTATTCACATTGCCACCGGAGATGTTGAAAGTCTTTAAGCCTAATATTCAATATTTGGAAGTACATGCTGTTGACCCCGATAAAAGGAGATATGCTACCGTGTTTGAGGCAGTACGCCACTACATTGACCTTGATCAGTGGGGGGTGGCACCCTTTCCTGATATGCCGCGACGTAAGTCAGAAGCTTTTATTCGACATACAGATATTTCTATCATAGCAAGTGACTCTAATAATAGAATTCTAATCGATGGAGAAAAGATATGGCAGGCATTTGCAGAAAATAAAAAGTACACTACAGAATTTTTTGACGGGGTATGGGAAGTGGGAAGGAGTGAATACTATGATTTTTTTGGTGAAAAAATAATGTCGAATTATTACGAAGAAGTCTGGGAAGTGGATTGTGATGATTTCTTACAATTTTATTCAGGACCTGAAATTTCTTGTACCGAAATTCAAATAATTGATAGTCTTTCCTTGCATGGCATACTGCCGTTCCATTTGGTGGATATGCAGCACCGTCTCACTGATGCGTTCGTGTCAGAAGACGTAGAAAAAATATTGCGCCTTTCCGCTGATATGGGTCATTATATCGGAGATGCTCATGTCCCTCTACACACCACGAAGAATTACAATGGACAACTAACCAATCAATTGGGTATTCATGCATTTTGGGAAAGTCGAATTCCAGAATTATTTGCCGAAGAGGAATATGATTTTTTTGTAGGGAAGGCACGATACATTTCAGATCCGGTAGAGCATTATTGGAAAATAGTATTGGAAAGCAATAGCTATGTGGACAGTGTACTAATTATTGAGAAAGCATTGAGCGAAGAATTTGGGTCCGACCGGAAATATTGCTTTGACGAACGACTCAACCAGACTATTCGAACCGAGTGCGAAGAATATGCCAGAGCGTATCAGACACGCCTGGCGGGCCAGGTGGAAGACCGCATGCGGAAAGCCATTCATGCGATCGGCAGCGCATGGTATACTGCCTGGATTGATGCAGGACAACCTGATTTTGAAATCGACGAATGGCAGCTCAATGACACCCTATTTCTAGAAGAGACAGCGAAGTCTCAGGGGGTAGGAAAGCGCTTCACGAAGCGAACCCACGAGTGAGGTCGAATAGGTAATTT
>JAUILM010000053.1 GCA_030432855.1 Bacteroidia bacterium | reverse complement strand
GCGATGGAAGCCACTATCACTATCTACGATGTGACGGGTAGACAGTTACGTCAGATCCAGGGAGACTTTGCCCGAGGATACAATCAGGTACAGTTCAGAAAAGAAGGTCTGCATGCCTCAGGCATCTTATTCTATCAGTTGAGAACCGCAGAGTATACTGAGGTGAAAAGGATGATGCTGGTGGAATAGTCCGGCGACCAAAAAAACAACACGCAAGCCCTGCTCTTTTAAAGAGAGCGGGGCTTTTTTAGTTAGAACAAATTGGTATTAACTTCATTTACATTCTGAAGCTCCTATCTTTGATTCGATTGGAGTAATATCTACTTTGGAGAGATTAATCGTATAAGTAATGAAGATGTATAAATACTTTCTAATAGTGATCAGTTTGATCTCGATAATAGCCTGCGGCACCACGCCTGAAGTTTCTGACGCCAATATTACCGCAGAATCCATGGAAAAATACCTGGCAGAGATATCATCGGATTACTATCAGGGACGTAAACCTTTCACAGAAGGTGAAAAAAGAACCCTCAACTATCTGGAAACACAACTGAAGGAAATCGGTGTGGATCCAGGCAATGGTGACTCTTATTTTCAGGAGGTGCCTCTGGTAGAAATCACAGGATCTCCCGATAAAACAATGACCATGAAAGGTCACGGAGAGGAGATAACATTGGATCTGGGAAGTGATTTTGTATCCTACACGGAGCGTATTCAGGATGAAATCAATGTTGAAGAATCCGAAGTTGTTTTTTGTGGCTTTGGCATTACCGCTCCGGAGTATGGCTGGAATGACTTTGAAGGAATGGATGTAAAAGGAAAGACTGTGGTGGTGCTGGTTAATGATCCTGGCTTTGGATCGGATGATGCTTCATTCTTTAAAGGGAATACGATGACATACTATGGAAGATGGACCTATAAGTACGAGGAGGCCGCCAGACAAGGAGCTGAGGCGCTACTAATCATACATGAAACCACTTCTGCGGGATATCCCTGGTTTGTAGTGGAAAGTTCATGGTCGGGATCGGCTCTTCATCTCCGATCTCCGGATGGCAACAAAGACAAGGCAGCTGTGCAGGGTTGGATCACTCTGGATGTAGCAAAAGAATTGTTTGAGAAAAGCGGAAAAGATCTGGGGGCAGAAATTCGAAAAGCCCGCACAAAGGACTTCAAACCCTTCTCCCTCGGATACACCATGAGCCACAGTCTCACCAATACATTCAAGAATGATGTGTCACAAAATGTAGCAGGCCTTATCAAGGGGACCGAGCGGCCCGACGAGTACATCATTTATTCTGCGCACTGGGATCATCTGGGCATTGGTCAGGCGGTGGATGGTGATAGTATCTACAATGGTGCTGTGGATAATGGTACTGGTATAGCGAGCTTACTATCCATTGCCGAAGTTTTTGCGCAAGGTCCTCCACCAGCCCGTTCTGTATTATTCCTGTTCGTCACCGCAGAAGAGCAGGGACTGCTGGGCTCACAGTATTACGGTGAAAATCCCATCTACCCTCCTAACATGACGGTAGCAAATCTAAATATGGACGGCATGAATCCTTTTGGACCCATGAAGTATCTTACAGTGACTGGAATCGGACACTCTGATCTGGATGAATATGCGGAAGAGGCAGCAGCAGCGCAAGGAAGAGAGATTTTACCAGACCAGGAACCCGAAAAAGGATATTTCTTCCGGTCAGATCACTTCAATTTTGCCAAAGTAGGTATCCCGGCATTATATGCTGAAGGATCATTAGAACATATGGAAAAAGGAAGGGACTACGTAAAAGAGCAACGTCAGGGCTACCTGGACAACAGATACCATCAACCTGCTGATCACTATGATCCAGACACCTGGGATCTGGGAGGACTTGTTCAGGACGCCAAACTCTATTATAATGTAGGCCAACGCCTTGCATCTGAAAGTACTTTTCCACAATGGAAAGAAGGGTCTGAATTTAAAGCAGCCCGGGAAGAGAGTATGATGAAAAACTAACATTCTCAATAAACTGAAAGACCAACAAAACACATGGAAAAACTAAAGTACCCCATCGGCAAATTTGAAATGCCTCTGGATTTTGATCGTAAAATGGTGCAATCATGGATTGATGAAATCAAGACTTTCCCCTCCCGCTTCAGAATGGTGGCTCAGTCCTTAAGTGATGAACAGCTCGCCACTCCCTACCGACCAGATGGTTGGACAGGTCAACAAGTAATCCATCATGTGGCAGATAGTCATATGAATGCCTTCATACGCTTCAAATGGACGCTGACTGAGGATAGCCCTACTATCAAAGCCTACTATGAAGACCGATGGGCTGAACTAGCCGACTCATTATATCCTCCCATTTCAATTTCTCTTAATATTCTTGAGTCAGTACATTACCGATGGATTGTATTGCTCGATGCCATGGAAGAATCCGATTTTAGAAAGTACTACATTCATCCCGAATATGGAAAGGAGTATCCTCTGGGTGCTGTTTGTAAGCTATACGCCTGGCATGGTAATCACCATCTGGCCCATCTCAGAATTCTGAAAGGTGAGATATAGGTAAAGTCCCTCGGGCATCCCTGGAAGATGCCGGAATCAAGACAATTTGCTGTATAGATTTTCAACATCGCTATTTTTTTTCATTAGCTTAACTGTCGATTTAACAGACAGGCCAGGAACCGAAAAATTTAATAGATAGAGATGACGAAACCTTTCCTAGATGAGGATTTCCTACTAGAGACTGCAGCTGCACAGGAATTGTACCATGATTTTGCCAAAGACCAGCCCATTATTGACTACCATTGCCATCTTCCACCTCAGGAGCTGGCCAATGATCACCAATTTCAGAATCTGACCAAAATTTGGCTGGATGGTGACCACTACAAGTGGCGTGCCATGCGCACCCTGGGGATTGATGAAAAGTATATCACCGGGGATGCACCAGACAAAGAGAAACTAGCTCAATGGGCTGAAGCGGTGCCCTACACAATGAGAAATCCGCTGTATCACTGGACCCACCTGGAGTTACAACGATATTTCGGTATCAACGACTTGTTGAACCCAACATCAGCCGATGCAATTTATGACCAGGCCACTACACTACTGCAAGAACCAGATTACAGCGTGAGATCACTGGTGGAAAAGATGAATGTGGAGGTAATTTGCACCACAGACGATCCAGTCGATGATCTTGCCTATCATAAGAAAATAAAGGCAGATGGATGGAAAGTCACTGTACTACCAGCCTTCCGACCCGACAAGTGTCTCACGATCGAAAAGGGATCTACTTTTCTCAGCTACCTGAATAAACTGGGTGAAGTTTCCTCCACCGAGATCACCGATCTGTCTTCCCTATTCGCAGCATTAAATAATCGCCTGGATTACTTCCACGAGAACGGATGCAGATTAAGCGATCATGGTATCGAGCACATGTTTGCCTCTGACTTTCTGAATGATAATGCAGATCGAATCCTGAAGAAAGCTATATCTGGTGAAAGACTGACGAACGATCAGATAACAGAATATAAGTCTGCTGTATTGTACTTTCTCAGCACGGCCTATCATAGCCGAGGATGGACGCAACAATTCCACCTGGGAGCCCTTCGAAACAACAACACAAGGATGGAATCCATCCTGGGTCCCGACACCGGATTTGACAGTATTGGAGACTGGTCTCAGGCCAGTGCATTATCCAGATTTCTCAATAGATTGGACTCCAGTGATCAGTTGGCGAAGACTGTACTTTACAACCTTAATCCCGGAGACAATGCCGTACTGGCAACCATGATTGGAAACTTCAATGATGGATCAATCCGCGGAAAAATTCAATTTGGATCCGGTTGGTGGTATCTTGATCAGAAAGATGGCATGGAGGATCAGATGAATGTACTTTCCAACATGGGACTTTTGAGCTGCTTCATCGGAATGCTAACAGACAGCAGAAGTTTTCTTTCATACCCCAGGCATGAGTATTTCAGAAGGATCCTTTGCAATCTGTTCGGCAACGATATCACTGCAGGCAGACTACCTGCCGATATGCAGTGGATCGGGAAGATCGTCTCCGATATCTGCTATCACAACGCAAAGAACTACTTCGGTTTCTAACCAACCGAATCAATATTTACAATCAAGAACAAAACATTAATCAATTTATATGGCTCAGAATAATAAAGTCGTAACATTTGGTGAAATCATGCTCAGGTTAACACCACCCGGGTTTCAACGATTTTCTCAGGCAAATTCCTTTGATGTAGTCTATGGAGGGGGAGAAAGTAATGTAGCCGTCTCACTGGCTAATTATGGCGTACCCGTTGAATTTGTCACCAGACTTCCTAAAAATGATCTCGGTGAGTGTGCTCTGATGGAGATGCGAAAGAGAAATGTAGGTACAAACTTTATTGATCGGGGCGGTTCCAGACTAGGTATCTATTTCCTGGAAATGGGAGCCATCTCTCGAGGTAGTAAAGTGGTATATGATCGAGCCCATTCATCTATTTGTGAGATTAAGCCAGGTATGATCGACTGGGAGGCAGTTTTTGAAGATGCCAACTGGTTTCACTGGACAGGGATCACTCCTGCTATCTCTCAGGGTGCAGCTGATGCAACATTAGAGGCCTTAGAAATTGCCAGTAAGAATGGCATCACAGTCTCCACAGATTTGAATTACCGAAACAAATTATGGAAATATGGAAAGGCCTCACACGAGGTGATGCCTGAGCTGGTTAAACATTGCGACATCATTCTGGGGAATGAAGAAGACGCGGAAAAACACTTTGACATTCATCCTGAAGGTGTGGATGTAACACATGGTGAAACCGTGGATGCGACTTCCTATATTTCTGTTTGTAAGCAATTAATAGAGAAGTTTCCCAAGTGTAAAAAAGTCATTGTTACCCTGCGTGGATCTATCAGCGCCTCCCACAATTCATGGGCAGGAGTCCTCTACAATGGAGAATTACTGCAAAGTCGTACCTATCAGATCACGCACATTGTAGACCGCGTAGGTGGTGGTGACAGTTTCATGGGTGGATTGATTTATGGCCTGCTAAACTATGATGATGATCAAAAGGCATTAGACTTTGCCGTGGCCGCATCTGCACTAAAGCATACCATCTATGGAGATGCTAACCTGTCAACACTGGATGAAGTAGAAAAACTGATGGGAGGTGATGCCTCAGGCCGTGTCAGTAGATAAAAGGGGGATAATCCCACTTATTATTTAAATCAAATTAAAAGAAATAAAATGGCGCGATATAGTCGCATTGAAGTAGCGACAGCTATGGAAAGCACAGGGATGGTACCCTTATTCTATCACCCTGACATCAGTTTAGGTAAGGGACTGATCAAGGCTTGCTATGATGGAGGAGCCAGAGTACTCGAATTTACTAACCGGGGTGATTTTGCTCACGAGGTTTTTGCTGCTTTAAATAAGTATGCACTGGAAGAATTACCGGGCATGATACTGGGAGTTGGATCTGTGCCCGATGCCGGCACGGCCAGTCTCTACATCCAACTGGGTGCTAATTTTATAGTAAGTGCCTCTCTTCGACAGGATCTGGCCCAGGTTTGTAACCGACGCAAGATCCTATGGTCTCCCGGATGTGGCACATTGACCGAAATTGGATTGGCGGAAGAACTGGGATGCGAAATTGTAAAATTGTTTCCCGGAGGAACGTATGGTCCCGGATTTGTGAAAGCGATTCGTGGCCCTCAGCCCTGGACCAAAATAATGCCTACCGGTGGGGTATCACCTACCCGGGAGAACCTGACAGGCTGGTTTGATGCCGGAGTTACTTGCGTAGGAATGGGGTCGAAATTGATTACCAAGGAAATCATGAGTAACCGTGATTTTGCTAAATTAGAGCAGGGTGTCAAAGATGCATTGGCTCTTATCAAAGACATTCGGTCTAAATAACACACTACTATGAAGGGATTTCTCGGGTTCTTGGCACTTGGTGCTGCTCTCCTCTTAATGACTGCCTGTGAAGGTACCGACGGTGTAAAAACGATCAAGCTTGCCCACAGTCTTGATATCTCTCACCCTGTACACAAGGGTATGGCCTTCATGGCTGAAGAACTCGAACGCGTGTCAGATGGACAAATGATTATGGATATCTATCCTAGCGGACAGCTGGGCTCTGAGCGCCAACTGCTTGAATTACTCCAAATTGGAAGCCTCGATATCACGAAAGTATCAGCTTCAGCCGTTGAAAACTTTGTGCCCAACATGAAGGTATTGAGCCTACCGTATCTGTTCCGGGATGAGGCACATCAGTGGGATGTATTACTGGGAGATGTTGGGAAAGAACTGCTGGAAGATGGTGCTAAATACTGGCTGAGAGGTTTATGTTTTTATGACGCAGGAAGTCGCTCTTTTTATACAAAGGATAAGGCCATTAATACGCCAGACGATCTTAAGGGACTGAAGATAAGGGTACAGAACAGCCAAACAGCTATCAGTATGGTGAAAACAATGGGTGGTGCTCCTACTCCTATTTCCTATGGAGAACTGTATACCGCGCTGCAACAGGGCGTTGTCGATGGAGCCGAAAATAACGCACCCAGCTTTTATACCAGTCATCACTATGAGGTATGTAAATACTACACGATTGATGAGCATACTTCAGTGCCCGATGTATTGTTTATCAGTACCCATGCCTGGGACAAACTATCAGCACAGGAAAAGGATTGGCTCACGGCAGCCGTAGAAGCATCTGTACCTGAGCAACGAAGACTATGGAAAGAAGCTGATGCAGAAGCTTTGGCAGAAGTGACAAAAGCCGGAGTGGAGATCATCAGGCCGGACAAACAACCCTTTAGAGAGATCGTGGCATCCATTTTTGAAAACTACAAAGATGAGCCTGAAGTATACGATTTGATCCAACGCATTCAAGCAAAATAATGAGAAAATCTATTGATCGAATACTCGAGAACTTCTTAGCATTCTTACTGGCATTAATGACACTGGACGTGCTGTGGGGAGTCTTCACAAGATATGTCATGGGAGCACAAGCTTCATGGTCTGAGGAACTTGCCCGATTTCTACTGATTTGGATCGGAATTTTAGGCGCGGCATGGGCTTCCGGAAAGCATATGCATCTCGCAATCGATCTTTATCCGATGTCACTCACCGCTGAGCGAAGACAGAGACTCTATCTATTCATCAATGTACTGATCATCATTTTTGTGGTAGTGGTACTTGTGATCGGAGGGTCAAGGTTGGTGTATGTGACATCCACATTAGGACAGACCTCGGCAGCACTGCAAGTTCCCCTGTCATTTGTCTATTCAATTGTACCCATCAGTGGCCTTGTGATCATCTACTATAAACTTTACGACATCACCCATCCAAAAACCCTGTAATCCGAAAATACATGGAAGTACTTATACTCGTCTTAAGCTTTGTGGTTCTTATTGGTATTGGTGTACCCATTGCATGGAGTATTGGTATATCGGGACTTCTGACCATGCTACCGAGCATATCAGCTATGCCTGCCTTTACTACCATTGCTCAACGGATGGCCACAGGTCTTGATAGTTTTGCACTACTCGCCATTCCCTTCTTCATATTTGCTGGCCAGATAATGAACCGGGGCGGTATTGCTCAGCGATTAATAGATTTCGCCAAGTCCATTGTAGGTGCGTTGCCCGGAGGATTGGCTCATGTAAATATTATCGCCTCCATGCTTTTTGGTGCTATCAGTGGATCTGCCGCAGCAGCTGCTTCAGCGATTGGAGGATTTATGGGACCACAGATGGAGCGCGAGGGTTATTCTAAGGAGTTTGCCGCCGCAGTAAACATTACCTCTTCCACCACTGGATTAGTAATCCCTCCTAGTAATATTCTTATCGTTTATTCGCTAGCAAGCGGTGGTGCCTCGATTGCAGCACTCTTTCTGGCCGGCTATATCCCTGGTATATTGACGGGACTATTCCTGATGATTGTTGCTGCATTTTGGGCAAAAAGAAGGGGTTTTCCTACCGGTCAACGCAGTTCTGCCAGTGAAGTCTTTAAGACTTTTGTGGCAGCCTTCCCAAGCTTACTACTCCTTGTCGTGGTGATAGGTGGTATCGTGGTAGGTATTTTTACCGCGACTGAGGCTTCTGCCGTCGCCGTACTTTACTGCCTGCTACTTGCCCTCTACTACAAGGAGATTAAACTTAAAGACCTTCGATCTATACTGCTGTCATCAGTGGGTACTACCAGCATCGTGACACTACTGATAGCAACCTCTATCAGTATGTCCTGGGTGATGAGCTATGAGAACATACCTCAGCAAATCACAGATCTTCTCCTTGGTATCAGTGACAATAAGATCGTCATTCTGTTTATCATTAACCTGATTCTCCTCTTCGTGGGAATCTTTATGGATATGACCCCTGCGGTTCTGATTTTCACTCCAATCTTTCTACCAATTGTGACTGAATTAGGAATGGATCCGGTGCATTTCGGAATCATCATGGTCATGAACCTATGCATTGGTGTGTGTACGCCTCCTGTGGGATCTGTCCTATTCATAGGTGTAGGTGTGGCGCAAACCACGATACAGAAAGTGATCAGACCTCTCTTACCTTTATTTATCACTATGCTGGCAGCATTACTTCTCACGACGTATATACCAGCGCTGACCCTGTGGTTGCCATCTTTGTTTGGCTTTTAGAATGAAAGGGTTCTTACAGCAGATCGGATCGGTACGTCCTGCTCACCGCGATTCGTTCGCCATTTTTCATCACAGCAATCAGATCCCCATGTGATTTAGGTTGGAGTTCCCTGATGAATTGGGTATTTACCACAAAAGACTTGTGCACCCTCACAAATTGAGGTAGCCCCACCTTCTTAAGCATTTGTGTCATGGAAGATTTTACCGCATACTTTGACTGCCCCACATACAAAAGGACATAGTTCCCACTAGCTTCCATCATTTCAATAGTGGTTATCTGCACCGGTATAAATTTTGATCCATGCGTCACCCAGATAGTATCCGGTGGAGGATCTTTTCTCGTCCAGTGAGCTAGCAAGTCCCTTACCTTATCCCGCTCTCTAATCTGGTTCAGTCTTTCCAGTGCATATTCAGTAGCCCTTTTGAAGCGATCAAAATCATAGGGTTTTAGAAGGTATTCCAGGGCATGCAATTCAAAAGCACGGATCGCATACTGATCGTACGCTGTACTAAATATGACCGAGGGTCGATGATCATGCTCCAAATTCTGTAGAAGTTCAAGTCCGGTCATCCGGGGCATTTGAATATCGAGATAAAGCAAATCATAGGTAGTATTTCTCATCATTTCAAGTGCCTCCAATGGATCCTGAATATCCTCAATATGTCGGGCTGGGACCTCCATCTTCTCCAGAAAATGTCTGACTTTCTTTCTGGCTGGTAATTCGTCATCAACGATCAAAATCTGCATATCACGCCGGTACGATTTGAGGTATCTGAATAGTGACAATAAGACCAGAAGGTGATTGATTCTCAAAAGTCATTTGATAGCGACCCTGATAAATTTTATCAAGTTTTTCCTGCACAAGTCTGAGCCCTGAGCCAAAAGAGATTTCTCCTGCCTGAATACCTGGTCCCTCGTCCTGGATAGCAATAATAATGTGGTTATCCGCTTCCTCTATGGTAACCGTCACATGCGAAATGGCAGAATAACCCATCGAATATAGAATTGCATTCTCTACCAGTGGCTGAAGTAAGAGTACAGGCATGTTAGATGATCTAATCTGTTCATCAGCATGAATTGCAACCTGTAGCCGATCACCATATCGAGCCAGCATCACATCCAGATACTCTTGTAGGAGAGTGAGCTCCTTGTCGATTGAGTGCATGACATTTTCCTTCAGACCAATGACTGACCTGAGAAAATCGCTTAAGCGGGTGATCAGTCGGTCTGCCTGTTCCGGAGCCTCATACAACAGGCTCGATATCGTATTCAATGTATTGAAAAAGAAATGGGGATGTAGTTGCCTTTGAAGTCCCAGTAACTGCGCCTGCAATAAGTCCCTTTTTAGCTCATTTTCTCTCAAGACCCGATCTCTGTTGACATTATATTGTTGTATGCCCCAGAAGACGAGATAGAGTAACCAAAAGGTGAAGAACTGTTTGAAATACTCCATCAAATATCGCCAGTGCAACTGATTAAATATTTCATCCAACCTGGTAATACCGGCCAGTTGATACAATGGCACTCGCGCACCATACATTATGGATGTATAAATAAAGCCAAAAATCAATGTCACAAACAGATACAGGACTAATGACCGCCAGGATAGGGGCACACTTTCAAAAAACCAAAACAAAAAGGGTAAAAGCAGGATGGGTACAAGCGAACCGGTAAACTCATTGATGCAATAAAAAATCCAGTCTATATCGCGATAATGCGTCAGATCCTCGCTGATAATGATGCCGATATTGATAAGGGCATTGAGTATACCTATGGTCAGAAGTAATCCCAACCATTTACCATACATTAGTTTGATATAGTGTCGAAGCATAAACTGCTTTTATCGAAAGAGCTCTATCACCGTTTCTCTACCTACTTCTCCAGTGAGAAGGCAATCACATAATCGCCTTTTGTGGTGAATCCATTCTTGCCGTGTCCTCCTGCGCTGATCACAATATATTGCTTACCATCTAGAAAATAAGTCATAGGAGTAGCAATCCCGGAAGCAGGAAGTGCATGCTCCCAAAGTAGCTTACCTTCCTTCGTATCGAAAGCCCGGAGATGATTATCAATCGTGGCTGCCACGAAAGTTAACCCGCCGCTGGTCAGGCAGGTACCACCCAGATTAATGCTTCCAGTACCCGGTTCATCGGGATGCATATATCCAAGAGGCTTCTCCCATCTCTTATCACCCGTGGACAAATCAATAGCGAGAATCGTCCCCCAGGGGGGCCTGGTTAGACCCCATGCACCACCTTTTGTTGCTTTTATGTAAGGGGTCCGACTCATTTTATATGGGGTCCCAAACATGCGATTTGTTTCCGGATTCACTTGATTTTCATCGGTCCGTGTTTGCGCCACATGTGCATTGAATATCTCCGGTGTATGTCTATCAAAAAGCTGGATGACATGAGGCATATGGTTGATGTTGGTCACAAGAATTTGATTTTCAGGATCAATACTCATACCTCCCCAATGAATTCCTCCAATATTGCCAGGAGCCACAAGGGCACCTTCAAAGGATGGTGGTGTAAATACCCCCTCATATCTTCGCTGCTTAAAATCCTCAACCGCTAAATCTCTTTCTTCCTCGGTAGGTCCCCAAATGTCTTCAACCGTGAGGTTATGAAGCGATAGGGGTTCTGGTTTGATGGGAAATGGCTGTGTAGGACTGGCTATTTCTCCAGGAATATTACTCCTGGGCACGTCACGCTCTTCGTAAGGTAAAATGGGCGTCCCATCCAATCGATTCAGTACAAAAATGTGCCCCATCTTGGTGCCAATCGCTACTGCTGGATCAACATTCCCATTCTCACCTATGTAATCAAAGAGTACGGGTTGCGCCGCAATGTCATAGTCCCACAGATCATGATGCACCACCTGAAAGTGCCATCGATAGGCTCCCGTGCCTGCATCCAGTGCCACTACCGAATTGGCATAATCATTATTACCGAGCCGCTCACCTCCATAAAAATCCGGACTGGGACTGGATGTGGGCAAGAATACCAAACCATTTTCCTTATCAACTGATATGGTTGACCATACATTGGCGGCTCCTGTACGTGTATTGCTACCCTCCTCCCAGGAGCTATGCGTTCCCGTGGTGGGAATAGGATCGAATCGCCAAATCTCATCTCCCGACCTCACATCGTAGGCTCTAACCGTTCCTCGAGATTCATGTGTGCGATTGTTGTCACCAATGGAGGAACCCACTATTACTAAGTCCTTATAGACTGCAGGTGCTGAGGTCATCTGTACCAGGCCGGTTCCCAGCTTTAAGTCAACGAAACCCTTTCCATTGTATGTAGTGTCTGCCTTACCTGTTTTTGCGTCTATGCTGAACAATCGACCATCGATCGTACCCATAAACAGACGTTCCTCCTGCCCATCCGTCCAGTAGCCCACACCCCGACATGTCATTTCTGATAGTTCGATATGAAATATATCAATCTCAGGTTCAAACTTCCACACTTCGTGACCGTCGCTGGCATCAAGAGCGAAGAGGATATTTGAGGGTGTGGGAAAATAAAGCATTCGATTGACCATCAATGGAGTTGCCTCAAAAGCAGCTCTTTCCAGTAAATAACTTGCATTCTGATATCGATCCAGTTCTCCGGTTTGAAACTGCCAGGCCACTTTAAGGTCACTAACATTGGAAGAAGAAATCTGATCGATCCGGGCAAATCTCTGTCCGCCTGCATCATTTCCATAATGGCTCCACTCCACATCCTGTCCCATCACTTCTACGTACATGAAGAGGGCTAAAATCGACGATACAAGAATGATTACACGTATTTCCATCTCTTTTTTGACACGAAAGTACAGGGCAGGAAACTTCCAGTAAAGTGAAAGATGATCAACCGGATTTTGCAGGTTGTATCCCGGACTTAGAATCCTCACTATCGGAAAGGGGACTTCCGGAATGAACTAGATCCCTTAATATCGTTCTTCAACAAACCTCCAGGATGGATCGAGCTTCTGCATTTCAAATTCATCATCACGCTCTGTAATGCCGCAATCAATGTAGTTCTGATGGAGCTTCTTCAGCTGTTCCCGATCGATTTCTACTCCCAGTCCCGGACCGTCAGGGATTTCAGCGCAGCCATCTTCAATCGGAATTTTTCCACCTACAATGACATCCTCATTCTGCCATGGATAATGTGTGTCGAGATCATAGTCAAACTCAGGAAGTGCTGCACCCAGATGAATCATAGCAGCCATTGAAATACCCAAATGACTGTTAGAATGCATAGAAAACCCTCTGCCGAAGGTTTTACAAATACGATACAGCTCTATACTAGATCGAAGGCCTCCCCAGAAATGATGATCAGATAAGATAATATCCTCCGAATGAACCCGAACCGAGTTAGGAATTTGGGAGAAGGAGGTAGTACACATATTGGTGGCCAAAGGAATATTGACTTCCTTTCTCAAATTTGCCATATTCTCCTGTCCCTTCACAGGATCTTCAAGGTATTGAAGTACTCCTTCCAGTTTCTTGCCCCATTGTACTCCAGTATCATATGACCATGCAGCATTGGGATCGTATCGTAAAGGCATATCGGGTCCAAAATGATCATAAAGGGCATGCATATCTGCCACTTCTTTCTCAGGTACAAAGGGACCACCCTTCAGCTTGATGGACTTATTTCCAAAGGTATCGACCATGGAAATAGCTTGCGCCACAAGATCTTCTGTTTCGATACCCTCAGCCTGACGATGGTATTCCCAACCGGATATATCTGGCTGTGTCTCGTAACCATATGTTCCACCTGCTCCTTTTCGTTTGTAAAACAAATAAGCAGCAAAGGGTACTCGTTCACGCATTCTACCCCCAAGAAGATCTACCACACCTACTTCGAGCATCTTTCCCAGAATATCTAAACAAGCGACTTCAATCGCACTAAAAATATGGACTGCAAGCCTTGCATCATGCGGAGCTCCTCCCCTTTCATCACTGGGTTCTTCGATCTCATCGCGAACAATACTTAGTATTTGACTCAGTTGGAGTACATCCTTACCAACCAACAAACCCTGGATAGATCGTATCGCTTCCATAGAGCGTTCATTTCCAGGAATTTCACTCACTCCGAGGATACCCCCTTCCGTCACTACCTCCAGAATAATGCGCAATGCATATGGGGCGTGTATACCGGCACAATTCAGAAGAGGAGGATCGGGTACAGCAATAGGGGTAGCGATAATTTTAGCAATCTGATGCGATGAATGACTCATAGTTTATAATATTGAAATGGTGTAAAAAGCCAAAGGCTAGGAAAGTTGTCTTTTCAGAGACTCCAGTGTGCTGAGAGCTCCACCTCGGACATAGGACATATCGGACCCTGCCGCAATAAATCGAAATCCCATTGCATGATACTTCTCAAACATATCCGTATTCATGATTAGGATACCTGCATGTTTTCGGTGCTTACGTGCGGCTTCTACGGTTTGTGCCAGCGCCGTCTCAAATACGGGATTGTCATACTCCCCTGGGATGCCCAGTGAAAGTGATAGGTCCGCGGGGCCTATAAATAGGATATCGGCACCTGGCAGTGCTGCCACCTCGTCGAGGTGTGGAAGTATGTCTTTGTGCTCTATTTGAATAACCCCCAGGCACGACTCATTGGCTGTCTTAAGATAACCATCGGGATCCGCTGCAAAACCATTGCAGCGAGTCATTTTGGCCAGTCCTCTTCTACCCATAGGTGGATAGTACATAGTTGAGAGTGCATCCTCTGCTTCCTGGACAGACTTTATCTGAGGAAACATGACGCCAGCTGCACCCATATCAAGGACACGTTGAGCCCTTGGAGCAGCAGCACTTTCAACTCGTACAAAAGGCAGGGCC
>JAUILM010000860.1 GCA_030432855.1 Bacteroidia bacterium | reverse complement strand
AAACTGCGTACATAAAACTTTTCCGATTAATGACCTACTGATGTCAATGACATCATCAGAGACAAAGTATGATTTCGGAATGATCTTGCCAGACATGCTATGAAGCTAGAAACTTCTGGGTGAATAGTTCGGGGACTCCTTAGTAATGCGGATATTATGAGGATGACTTTCTGTGATACCCGCACTAGAAATTTGTACAAACCGAGCCTGCTGTAAGTCGGGTATCGTGGGAGCACCACAGTATCCCATACCGGCCCGGAGACCTCCAATGTACTGGACCATCACTTCTGCGACCGTACCTTTGTAGGGTACCCGCCCTTCGATTCCCTCTGGTACTAGTTTCTTAATATCGTCTTCTACATCCTGAAAATAACGATCCTTGGATCCTTTTTGCATGGCGGACAGCGATCCCATGCCACGGTATATTTTAAACTTCCTTCCTTCGTAGATAATAGTTTCACCAGGCGCTTCGTCCACTCCTGCAAACAGGGACCCTGCCATGACCGTACTGGCCCCGGCCGCGATAGCCTTTACGATGTCACCGGTAAATCGGATGCCACCATCACCAATGATGGGTACTCCCTTTTTCTCCAGTCCTTTTGCCGCACTATGAATGGCGGACAGTTGAGGTACACCCACACCCGCCACAACCCGGGTGGTACAGATACTACCGGGTCCGACACCCACTTTCACACCATCTACACCTGCATCAGCCAATGCCATAGCACCCTCGTAGGTGGCTACGTTTCCGCCGATTAATTGTAGATCCGGGAAGTTTTTTCGAATCTCGCTAATCATGGTGAGGACATCTTTATGATGTCCGTGCGCTGTGTCTACGCAAACAACATCCACTGATACTTCCTGCAGAGCCGCCAGACGGTCCATAGTATCAGACGTTACACCGACAGCGGCACCGACCACCAGTCGACCATATTCATCCTTACAGGCATTAGGATAGCTTTTTAGCTTCATAATATCCTTGTAGGTGATTAGGCCAATGACCCGGTTTTCATCATCCACCACGGGCAGTTTTTCAATCCGTTGTTGTTGTAGAATGGCAGTAGCCTTTTGCAGTGTAGTCCCGGCAGGAACGGTAATGAGATTTTCACTTGTCATCAGATCTGTCACTGACTTGTGTGGATCCACTTCAAACCTTAAGTCACGATTGGTCAGAATCCCTACCAGCACGTTTTGAGCATCCACGATCGGTATACCTCCGATTTTATACCGTTGCATGAGTGCCTGTGCGTCACCTACAGTAGCATCTTTATTGAGCGTAACAGGGTCAATGATCATTCCACTTTCAGAGCGTTTTACACTACGTACCTGATCGGCTTGCTGCTCAATTGTCATATTCTTATGAATGATGCCAATGCCTCCTTCGCGAGCCATAGCTATGGCAAGGTCCCGCTCGGTGACCGTATCCATGGCGGCCGAAACTATGGGCACATTCAATGTAAGATCACGAGTCAGTTTGGATTGAATGGATACCTCCCTGGGCAGAACAGAAGATTCTGCGGGAATGAGTAATACGTCATCAAAGGTAAGGGCTGTCGATACGAACTTGTCGCGAGATGAGAATGATGTTTCCATGCGCAAAAATAGTCTTTTCCTAAAAAGTGCCAACCAAAAAATCTAATTTTCGCGGATCAAAATCCTGAGCAATGTTATCGGTACTTTCAGATACATATTTTATGGATCAGGCGATCAAGGAAGCAGAAAAGGCGGCTCAGCTTGATGAGGTACCCGTAGGAGCAGTGATCGTATGTGAAGGATCTATAATCGCTCGAGCCCACAATCAATCCGAAAAGCTCCTGGATGCAACCGCTCATGCTGAACTATTAGCCATCACAGCTGCGTCCGGCCACCTGGGAGCAAAGTGGCTAAGTCAATGCACATTGTTTGTCACGCTTGAACCCTGCGTCATGTGTGCTGGAGCTTTGTACTGGTCTCGAATTGGGCGATTGGTGTATGGAGCCAGTGACGACAAAAGAGGATTTATGCGCTATGGTAAGCCTCTGCTACATCCATCCACCAAAGTGGAATATGGGGTACAAAATGAAAAATGTAAGCACCTCTTGCAGCATTTTTTTGAGAGTAAAAGACTTTAAGGTGCCTGCCTTAAGACAACATTAATAGATCTGGTTAAACCTTTACTAAACCACTTGATCTAACCTTTGATCTCCTGTATTTTCACAGAAAACGAACTCTGAATACTTAGAATTTTGATCCAATGAAATATATACATATCGGGATTGTTGCTTCCTTTCTACTTTTGACTTTTGGGTGTAGTCCCAACTATCGACCTTTTACTGAAGACCTGCAAAATTCGTATCAATGGTCTGAGGACGACTTAAAACACATCCAGTTTTACCTGTCCAATGACATTATACTTAGAAGAGAGCTTTCTAAGGGTGAATCGGTGATCGAAGGAGGCCGTATCGTTCTGGAAGAAGGTCGCAGAGTGGAGGAAATCATTTTTGAGGAGGGGACTCCTGGCGTGTTAGTATTCATGCCTAAATCTAATAGAATGGCCATTTCTTTTGAGGAAGGTGATGATAAATTTCTCATGTTTGGTCCTCATCCTAAGCAGAATGATCGTTACATGTTGCTGGGTTCTGAATGGAATCGTCGAACGGGTGAAATCACCTACCAGGGCAAGAAGTA
>JAUILM010000859.1 GCA_030432855.1 Bacteroidia bacterium | reverse complement strand
AGATTTACTCTCCTTGATATAACCACCATTTCAATCAAAAATCAGAGATTAGAGATCTAATTTGAGTGAATGAAACGGACAATCCGAATCATACTGATTACGGTACTAACATTCAGTATTACCTATTACTTACAAAGACTGCACTTTGGTTCGATCCGCAGCTGGATTAATTCAGTTGTCGAAAGCATTGGTATATCACATTTCCTAACCTACCTGATCATTGGTATTCCGCTTTTTGTAGGTGTTGGTCTAATCCATGGATTGCGTAAAATCCCGGAAAGTGTGGGTCTTGCAGGATCTATATCCAGGGGGTTTCTCTTTGCTCTCGTTTGCACTCTTCCAATGCTGATCGGATATGCGTTGATTTTTGACTTCAATTCCGACATCACATTCCTACAGATCTTCACAGGTGCCATCGTGGCTGGTTTTATAGAGGAGTTATTTTATAGAGGGGTGTTGTTTGGACAGATTTATCGGTATACAAAGATTGGATTCATACCTTCTATCGTGCTAGGTGCATTAGTCTTTGCTATGGGCCACCTCTATCAGAGTCAGGACCCGGCTACTCTAATGGGTGTATTTATTACCACATTTATGGGTGCTATCCTTTTTGCGTGGGTCTATGTAGAGTGGAAGTTCAATTTGTGGGTACCTATTTTTCTGCATATTCTCATGAATCTTTTTTGGATGCTGTTTTCAGTGTCTGATAATGCCTTCGGAGGTGGATACGCCAATATATTCCGGATGATTACCATTGCGATGGTCATAGTTTTCACTGTTGTACCTAAGGTGAGAAGAGGTCAGAAAGTAGAGATAAACAGGAAAACTCTGCTGATGAAGGATCATCAAGGCTCCAGCACCAAATGATCATTGCGTATTTTCTTACTTAGTAGATTTAAGGTCGATCATATAGTTTTTGATTTTTTTGGTCGACAAAGAAGTGATCAAGACAACTTAATCGGCATCTTAGTACTAAATATCGAGTTTTGAAATTACAGGGAATCGGGCGGATGCAATTTTCAAGTCCTAATGGCAGCGTCATTATGGGATGCGAAATGACCGTGTCTGTCACTCCTGAGTCTCTGACAGAATGCCTGGATAGTGTGGCAGTGGCACATCCTGTACTTAAAAAATGTCTTCGCATTGATGCTGAAAACAATGCTGAGTTTATTGATTATAGTGGCTCATGGGATATATATGAATACGAAGAATGTGACAATGCTACGATCTATAGCAAACACCTGAAAGAGAAGTGGTTGTTGGGAAGCCCTTTGATTCGGTTTATTTTAAATCACGATAAGGGACGCTGCCAACTAATTATTTGTGCTAACCATGCCGTTTGTGATGGTCTTTCACTTAAGTATTTATTGGAGGACATAGCTGAATACATACAGAGGAAAATTATTCCTTCCTCGACCGGATTTATGCAGCTGTATCCGGAATGTATGCAAGATAAGTTTCCCTTCTGGCCCTTTAAATTATTTGCATATTTCATGCGTTTTAAATGGAGGAAAATTCCATTTCATCTGACATCAAAATTGATCGATGATTTACATCGTGCTTACTGGGGAAATCATGCTGCTGAAATCAAAAGTATACTTCTTGATGAAGATCTCACATCCTTTATTATTGATCAGGCAAAAAAAGAGAGTGTCACTGTCAATACCTATATGACCTGGATGTTGATTGACAGTCACCGGGAAAGTACATCCGGGGATCGGTTTGGCCAAATCTTAATGTCCGTCAATCTTAGGAATAAAATTACACCTAACCCTGGTCGTCAGTTAGGATATTTCGTTACAGCAGTTCCTATTAACTTTGCAAGGCTTTTGAGAAAAAGAGGTTTTAATTTACAAAAATGGCAGAGGGCAATCCAGAGAAAATTGAAAGGAAGAAACTTGTTCAATAGTCTGGCGCTATATTTCTTTGATGCTTCATTCTTTGATTTAATTCAGTTGAATAAAATGCGTCTGCGACATGATGGATCCCTTCAGGCAATTGTCGAGAAAGAAGCTTCCCGGGTGAAGTATGTGATGTCAATCACTAATTTGGGTATTCTAAGCGTGAAAAGAGAATTGAAGGAGATTGTTTCTTCTTTTTTACCCCTTGCTGTAGTGTCAGATACGGTAGAAAAGTATGTGAGTGTATTTACATACAACGGAAAAATGCAGATAACCTTCTGCTATGATCCGACCATTGTTGCGCAGATAAATATTGAGGACTTAAAATCGAATCTTCTCAGGAAGTTATCTAATGAGAGAAATAGAAAAGAAGAAAAAAATGATGAATAATAGGAAAGTGGTCACAGGGTTGAGAATTTTATATCCTTTGTGGATGATAGTAGGCATGTTTAGCTTAATGTACGTGCCCTCTACATTGATCAAAATGGACGATGGAGTGAGGACGATAGAGTTGATTTCGAATAATATGCTATTATATAGATTTGGCATGTTGGGAAGTCTCATGACTCAGTTATTATATATTATTATCCCTTTACTCTTATTCGAAGTTTTCTCTTCAGTAGACAAGTTTCAGGCTACTCTACTTGTGGTTTTCTCCCTGGTAAGTGTACCGATGACGATGTACAATGAACTGAAGAAGATGGAAATTCTGAACTTGTTGGATCAGCCGGATGCAGTCCTGCAAAGGTTTGAACTGTACTATCAGGGGAT